>JBGCDT010000382.1:0-33742 GCA_045105695.1 Saprospiraceae bacterium
TATTCAAGTGACGGACGATAATGACTGTCTTGCTGGTTCTGCTTGTTTTGAAATCGGTACTCCGGATCCGATAGATGTCGATGTCATTCTAACAAATCAGACCTGTGATGACCTAGGAAGTATTCAACTTTCTGTGATGGGAGGAACAGCTCCTTATACTTTTGATTGGGATGATCTTCCAGGAAATAGCGATCCACAAAACAGAATCGATTTAGTAGCTGGAGGATATGCGCTGACCGTTACAGATGCTAATGGTTGTACTGCTGAAGTGGCTGCCCTAGCCATTATTGATGAATGCGCGCTATGTCCTTCAACGGATGTTGGCTTATTGATTTTACCTCAGTTTAATGTAGATTCATTTTGTGTAGAAATAGAATCTTGTTTTGATACATTGACTACGAGTTTCCAGTTGTTGACTGGAGGAGTGGCTGGCTCTTCGTCCAATGGATTTTGGTCTTTAAACCCAGAGGGATGTTTGTTTTATAATTCTACTGGAAATACAGGAGCTAATATAGATACCATTTGTGTTTTAGCAAACGATAATGGACTGATAGATACAACTTGTATTTTCGTTACAGTGACACAACCTTGTTTTGGATTAACGGGGCTGGACTCCGTTTCAACAGAAACTTTTGATTGTGACCTAGGGGGTGATTTCTGTCTACCTGTTCCGATAACACAAATTGGATTGTATGAGTTTTTCGACAATGGCGTTCCTTACAGCGGAGGTTTCCAAGGCTGTGATTTTCAAATGATTTCTACCTATAATTTACAAGCACTTACGAATACTTTTCCGACAGGTCCGTATTCTTTAGACTCATGGATTTTGAATGGAACAATGTTCGAACTATCGTCTTTTGATGATCTTTCTGAACTCGTGGCACAAATGAATATCTGGGACCCCGCTGGTGGCTGGTTCTTAAACCTTGATGGAAACATTCAAGGTGGTTTTAGTGCAAACGATTATGGCTTTTTAGATATCACACATTTACCAACAGGAATTTCCTTTACAAATACTTTCGCTTTAGGAACATTGAATCTACCGGTCGGAACATTGTTCGCGGTCGATACAGGCTTTCATGAGATCATTATGATTGAATTGACTACAGGTTGTACAGACACTATTATTGTAGATGTGCTTTGTAATCAATGCCCAGCGGCTTACACTGGACCATTGGTTATCGAGACTGAAGAGTGTGATGATTTGACGCAAGTTTGTACCGAAATAGCTCAAGGTAATCTGAGTAATTACCTGATAACCGATAATGGATTTATTTATGAAAATGGTTTTACCGGTTGTGATTTCGATACTCTGCCACCTTTCTATTCTGCTACTAATTTTAACCTGGGAGCATATACTTTAGATAGCTGGATTGTAAATTCTGATACCTTCTCCCTAGACAACTTTAATAATGTACAAGAGCTGGTCGATTCAATGAACGTGTGGGATCCTCTTGGCGATTGGACCTTAGATAACAATCAGTTCATTACAGCTGGGAACCTTGTGAATACTTATGGAGATTTAGTGATCTCTCAACTCGGTTCTCCTTTCGGAATCTATGGGTTAAATATTCCTATAGTTGCTGGCGGTAGTGCCATTGCTTTAGAATCTGGAATCCATGAGTTGGTTTTCACAGATACCTTTACGGGCTGTGTGGATTCTGTTAGTCTAGAAATTGCCTGCGTGGCTTGTCCTGATTATCAAGGACCGGGTGTTTTGTTTACATTTAATTGTGATGAAGATGCGCTACTCTGTTTGGATATTCCAATTGCGAATTTGAATAATTATGTCTTTATCGACAATGGACAGCCTTACGGAGGAGCATTGTTAGGTTGTGACTTTGATACGCTCTATACTTATGGCGCAAATGACTTTTTGACTTTTGGAACTTACACGGTACAAAGTTGGACGGTGAATAACGTTCCGTTTTTCTTAGGCTTTTTCTCTACATTAGATGAATTGGTATTTTGGATGAACAATGTAGACCCAGGGGCAAACTGGACGGTTGTTAATGGAATATTTATCACGGGTGGAAACGCTGGTAATGTCTACGGCGATTTGATTATTTCTAATCTCGGAACTGTTCTCCCTACCGTTTCACCAGCTCCTCAACTGACTCCCAATGGAGTAGGCATTAACTTAGATTTAGGATTCCATGAGGTGATTATTTCCGATACGATAGTTGGTTGTCTAGATACTGTCAATGTCGTTGTGCAATGTTTGACAGAAGGTTTGCCAGACACAATTTATCTGGATGTACTTAATGGATTCTCAGACACCTTTTGTATAGACATCGATTACCTGCCAGGTGACTTAGATACCATTTATAATTTTTGTGAGAATGCCAATGCTGCTGACATGAATGTTGATCTGTTCTTATTGGATACAGCAGCTTGCTTTGCCTACACTGGTTTGGAGGTTGGACAGGATACGGCCTGTTTTGCTTTCTGCGATAATTTTGGAAATTGCGACTCGCTGTATGTTGTAATTGATGTATTACCCCCTTCGATAGATACCATTCCATTGACAGTGATTTTGACAGATACCGATACGATATGTTTGGATGTCTCCGAAATACCTGGAGAAGAATATACCATTTCTAATTTATGTCCAGGAGAGTCGGGAGACTTTGTTTTGTTCAGTGCTCAAGCAGATACGGTTTGTGTGCTTTATACGGGAGTTGCAATTGGGATAGACACCGCCTGTTATGAAATTTGTGACGAATTTGGCTTTTGCGATACGACGATATTAATTGTAGAAACCATTCTGGATCCGAATGGAATTGGCCCAATAGCCGTAGATGATGACACTACGGGATTGATAAATACAGCTACTATAATTGATGTCATTGATAACGATACGCTCAACGGATCACTGGCAGATATCGTAATTATAACTGATCCTAATAACGGAATTGCGGTACTTAATTCAGATTTTACAATAAGTTATGTTCCAGATGCGGAATTCTGCGGAGAATTAGATAGCTTTATGTACGTTTTGATAACTTCTAGTGGAACTGATACCGCGACAGTGTACATTGATGTATTCTGTGATGAGCTAACAGTTTATACTGGATTCTCTCCAAATGAGGATGGCGTCAATGATGGATTGAGTATCAAAGGCATCAATAGTTTTCCAAATAACTTGGTGCGGATATACAATCGATGGGGGAATGAAGTTTTCAAACAAAAGGGCTACTCGAACGATGAACCCTGGAAAGCACTTTGGCAAGGAAAAGACCTTCCAGATGGCACTTATTTTTATGTGATAGATGACGGAGAAGGAAGACAATACTCAGGTTATGTACAAATTCATCGTTGATAAATAATTGGATAGCTATTCTATCTAATAGAAGATATTTAAGAACAGTCTTTAGGTTGGGGGGCATAGAGCTAGGGGGGTCTTGCTCAGTTCCTCAACCACATAAGGCTGTCTAAGAACTACACACTATTTCACACTGCTATAATAATCCTGCTTCAAGAGGACAACATCTTTCACTTTTCAGGAGGCTACGAGCTAAACGGTTCGTTCCTGATTCAAGCTTTATTATCGTGCAGCAAAGAAACAACCTAAAAGATCAGATCGACCAAATTAGTAAAAACCTAGTTATTGTATCGGCCTTATTCAGAGGCTTGAAAAATCGAGGTTCACTGGAAGATGCTGTTTCTCAAACCAATCTAAAACTCCATGAAAAACTGGGGTTCAATGTTTCTCAATTCATTTCCTACTCAAAGGAAGAAACCATAGATTATGCTCAGCATACCTTAAAATCTATTGGTCATATGGAATTCATCGCTGATTATTTGACAGAATTAGGAGACTGGAAGTTGAATAGTAACCGGTCGGAAGCTTTAAAATATTATCAACAAAGTAGAATCCTCTACGAACTTATATCCTCGCAATCTAGGCCCTTTGATTTCCACCGCTCAAAGAAAGAGTATGCTTTGATACTCCGTATTGAGAAGTTAGAAAATGCAAGTTGATTTTTCTACCTCTTATCTTAAATTTACCTTGTTTTGTAAACACCTGATTCACAAGCATCCGAATATAAAAGATATTTTGGAGGCATGGTTTTTGAATTTTTTGAAGGGTGTTCTCCTGTAGTCTGTTCCCAATTAAGACATGCTTTTTAATCTATATTTATAAGTGTTTGACAGGGAGTTTTTTGACTGTAATATTAGCTAGAATAGGACTGCAGAACAATATAGGTATTTGAATTTCGCATTTTTGCAAAATCAGATACTGATGTGTAAAACAAACAAGTATGAGAAAATTAACACTGGTATGTTGCCTGGTTGTAGGTTTATCCTATATGGCCAAGGCTCAGCAAGATCCGATGTACACCAAGTACATGTTCAACAGTCTGGTCTACAATCCGGCATTCGCCGGCTCTCCTGAATACCTATCAGTCAGAGCGCTTTACAGAAACCAATGGTGGGGAATTGATGGTGGCCCTGTGACACAATCCTTTTCGATTCATAGTCCCTTCAAGGAAAGAGTAGGACTAGGGTTTAGTATGGTAAATGATAAAGTTGGGGCTACTGGTTCAACTGATATGACAGGGGTGTATGCTTATCGAATTCCTTTTGCAGGTGGAAAGATATCTTTGGGTGTTCAGGCCAGTGGAACGAACTTTCGTACAGATTGGTCTCGGTTGAAATATAAAGACCCAAGACCTGATGATCCTTCTTTTGATAATGATCAAAACCGTTGGATGTTTAATGTAGGTACTGGAGCTTTTTATTATACGCCTAAATATTATGTAGGTGTTTCTGTTCCCAAACTTATAGAAAATGATTTGAATGATGGAGCAGGTATTTCTGAAGATCAGCGTACTGCAAGTACCTATAGACACTATTTTATAGCAGCAGGAGCTGCCTGGCCGATTAAAGGTTCTGCTATTTATTTCAAACCTTCTATATTGATAAAGAGCGTAGGACTTTTCAGTGCCTTTAGAAATACAGCAACCCAGTTGAACCCAGTCGGGGCACCTACAGAAGTAGACATCGATGCAGGATTCCTTTTCTATGAAGCGTTATGGATAGGAGCATCCTTCAGAACAGCGACTAGTCCGCGGGAGTTAGGTGGAAACAGCTCTTTTGATTCAGTAGATTTGTGGGCATCCTATTACCTACAAAATGGTTTAAGAATAGGAGTGTCTTATGATTATACCATTAGCAAATTGCGGACTCACGTAGATGGATCCTTTGAAGTAATGGTTGGATACGATTTTAATTATTCTTCTAATAAGGTTATAACGCCACGTTATTTCTAACATGTAAATTACTTTTCAAGACAACAATAATCTCTAAACATAAAACAGAGCCTTCCGGAATTTCCAGAGGGCTCTGTGCTTTTTATTAAGTTGTAACGGTTGTCTATTCTTTCACCAGTTTTACAACTGAACTTCTTCTTTTACCTTCCAAGATCTGTGTAAAATAAATGCCTATCGGCAAATCAGCTCCAAATTGAATATTTCCCTTGTCATCGTTTAGTGTTGCTGAATGAACGACTTGACCCAGGGTGTTGACTATAATTAAACTAGCAGCTGTATTTCCTTTCTCCAAGTCGTACTCTAAATTGAAATTTAAATCACTAGGGTTTGGATATACACTTAGCTGTATGCTTTCATCAATCAGTCTGCTGACTGAAGATGGAGTGGCAGCATCCCATACTCTCCAATAGTCAAAAGCAGACTCAGTAGCTAAGACATTAGCAGAAGACCTTGCCGTCACCCAAAAGGTCATATTGTTGCTTGGTTCAATTAATGAATCAATTTTAATATCTGTACTATTCATCCAACTTAAACTAAACATCGGATCAACTGAATAATCTGCTATTTCTACAGTATCGGTTCCATTACTGATGTTCACTGAAAGTTTATCAGGACCAGGGCCTTGACTGTTGAAATTTGCGCTCATAATCCAGTAGCTGTAATTTAACATTGGCTCTTCGTAATCACTGATGTCGAATACAGGAGAGATTAAAGTAGTAGTGTCGTTGACTAGTAGACCTGCATATAAATTTGCGGTGTTCCCAGTGACATAGCACTCATTTCCAACATCCTCAACATCTACTCCTGGACTTAGTAACAATCCTCCTGCATTTACTGCGATCGGTGTACCTCTTTCCCATTGACCGCTATTAGAAGATGTTGCATTCCATCCCAAATCAAAAGAGAAAACATCTTCATAGCCTTTAGTGAGTTCAAGGGTAATACTATTGTTAGTTTCATCAATAAAGTAAGGGCCTTCTATAGCTGTGCTAAAACCCCATTCTGCGGAAGCGATAGTATAAATATCTTCATAGAAGTCATCAATAGTGAAGTTACCATCTGTATCACTGGTCAGATTAAAATCATAGAAATCATTATAAACCTTTACCGGAGCGTTGGGGATAGGAGTGTTTGTACCTTCTTCAACTACAGTTCCTGAAAATGTAAAAGGAGTGGCTGGAGTCAGTTCGACACTCACTGTTGTAATCTCTCCGTTTTCCATTGTTACCTCAACGGTTTTCCTCTCATAACCAGGTTTGTAAAACTCTATATCATAACTTCCTGAAGTCGCAATACCAGTTTTAAATTCTCCAAGGGCATCAGTCAACCCAAATGAAGGAGTGGTTACGAATGTAGCTGTAGTTCCTGGAATAGCGGCACCGGACACTGCATCTTTTACATCTCCATGAAGATAGCAGGCTTGCACATAATTTGGTTCCAGTACATAAAGTCCATTTCCTATATCAGAGCAGATAACTAGGCCAGAAGGTAAAAATGGATAAGCTCCCCAAACCCCAAGAAAGCCAGTCGCTTGTGGAATAAAGGTGTCAAAATTACCGACCTCTACCAGGTTGTCTGGATAGGTAGCATCAATGATAATGCAGCCATCTGTATAGTAAGATACGATCAACCAGTTTTGCCATACATGCACATTATGAGGAATTACGCCACTACCTAAGGTTGCAAAGGGAGCATAAGAGTCTAGAAATTTAATATCAGTTGGATCACTTACATCATAGGACCCTACCGGTGCATCAGGTAGTTCATCTGTTGTAAATAATGTATTACCATCCTCTGAAAGCCAGGCATTGTGTGAAAACTCGAATGGGGTTTCTTGAGTACCCAGTTCAATAATGTCTTGCTTATCCGTCACGTCGTAGATCGCAAAATATCCATTATCAATCTCTGAAGAGTACATTAAATTCTCTCTAGTATAAACATCATGAGAATATTCATTCGGTCCAAAAGAAACAAATTCAGGAGTACCAGGCGTTGTAAAACAATCCATGATAATCATACCTCCTGAATTTAGGTTACAACCAGCTAGGTACGCATAGCCATTTTCGTCAATATATATATTATGACATCGATCTAGTATACCTCCTGGAATATTATTGATATTGTAACTAGACACAGAATTAGGTAGATCGCTCAAGTCGATCACCACCAATCCATCGTTTCCTTCATCGCATGTTACATAGGCCGTCTCTCCCCATGTTTTAATATCTCTCCAAGTAGATTGATCTCCAGGAACGAAGCCTACTTCTACTGGCATAGTTGGATCATCAAGACTTACAATAGAAGTTCCGTTACCTACTCCGACCAGCGCGTATTCTGTACCGTCAGGAGCAGCATACCCCCAAATGTCATTAAGGATATTGTTATAATTTAATTGTGAAACATAGGTTAAGTTTAATTGCGCTTGAGCTAAAAAAGTAGTGCTAAGCAATAATAGTAGGGTGTACAATCTTTTCATTTCTTTGATTTATTATGGTTGATTAAGTATTAATAGTTTTCAATTTAGGAACGGTTGTCAAAGTACCCGCAACAGCTGCTAGGGGAGGGGCTATCAAAAAACCAACTCCTGTTGCCAATAGCAGTAAGAATACAGTTCCGATTCCAGTAGCCATCCCTCTGTTTTGTCGAGCGAACTGAATACTGGTATCTATGTTGTAGTGCCGTTCGAGTGTGTAGTCTAAGTTACCGAAGCCAGCATAGAAGGCTTGCACTAAAAACAAAAGCACAGAAGCTACAATTCCTACTCCTGGTATAAAACTCAAGAAAAACAATGGAACAACAAAAAGGAATTCACGCGTTATATTTCTAAGGGCCATCCGCAGCCCTCTCCAAATTTCTTTGATAGCTTTGTCTATTCGGAAACTTTGTGTTCTGCTTTGATATCCCAGCAGTTGAGCTTCAATTTTTTGCGAAAGCGGGCTCATAAACGGAGAGACAAGTACAATAACTAAATGCTTGTATAAAATAAGACCAATGACCAGAACGATGGCACCCCCAATCCAGGTAGAGATATTACTTACAATAGATTGTCCCAACTCAAAAGGATACCAGGACACAAGCCATTGACCAATATTATCAGAACTCGCCCAAGCTATGGAGGCAATTCCAAGACCCAGCAAAAGGCTAATGAGCCCAGGAATGAAGGTGTATTTCCAAAGCCCTTTCTTGGTTAGATATGCAGCAGCTTTGCCATAAGAGAAGATTCCTTTTAGAAAGGATTGAATCATGAGTTCAGGTTAGCTTAGAGGATGTTTGGAGTTTATTTATATGACTACAAAACACACTTTTTTGATTATACTTCGTTGTGGAAATCCTCATTTATCTACGGCTAAACCCCCGGTTTTCAAGGCTCGTCTAATCAAAAAAATGTAACTTTTAGGCTCTAAAATAAAAATCCAAACATGCTCATATATTATTATTAGGATGATTTAAAATGTCTTCTGCTAAAGTAATACGCTACTTCCTATTGAAAGATGTTTTTCTACTGGAATATTTTATTCATCGACGGGACTGTAAGAAAGTGGCCTAAAGTTAAGATTCAAAGGGGGAATTTCATCTCCAGAATTTCTATCCTCAAAACAGCTTTTAGAGTTAATTAATCAAAAACAAATGATTATTTTTTATAATAGAAAAATATTTGTACATTTATATGGCTTTGGAAGCCAATGGCTTAGGTGAATAATTACCGACTGTTCCGAATGTGGAAAACTTATTTGCATTTTCTGTGGCAGTGAATCCAATAAAATACTTACCTTTGCACTTCGTAAGCAACCGTCGAGAGAACAGCGGTTAATCTAGTTTTGAACCTTAAATTTATTTATTATGGATGCTATTAGTTATGTTCAGGATAAACTCTCAAAGAAAATAGAATATCCACATTTCCGACCAGGAGATAACATCGTAGTTAGTTATAAGATTATTGAGGGCGCCAAAGAGCGTGTTCAGGATTTCCGTGGGGATGTCATACAAATAAACGGATCAGGAGCAACAAAAACCTTCACTGTTAGAAAAATGTCTAACGGAGTAGGTGTGGAAAGAATTTTTCCTTATGCTTCTCCTAATATCGTTGAACTTAAACTTTTGAAAAGAGGTAAAGTGCGTAGAGCTAAATTGTATTACCTACGTGAATTAGTAGGTAAGAAAGCTCGTATTAAAGAACGTGCATTCTCTAGCAAGTAATTCTTTCGTGTAAAGTTTTACATCGTACCTATACAAAAGCCCTGGTGATATCATCTCCAGGGCTTTTGCTGTTTTAAGATGGCCTTTTAATCGTTGATGAACAATACTACTCAAAAGGAGGTTAATAATAAGTCTACTTAGAGAATCTCTCACATAGCATAAATCCAGCCCCCTATTGCGTTATTTAATCCCTATTTTATTTCTTCTTCTTTTTGAATACGTTGTTTTTCAAGCAGTTGCTTTGGCTATTGGGAATTGGCCGAACGAAATACAGATACTTTTTAGAACGCTTTACTGGATGATGCCTTTTGCACTTTTGTATGTATTGTCTAAGCGACTTGCCCGACAGCATGGCCCACTCGAAACTAAGAAGAGAACTTTCTACTTCAGCAATTGTATCATCGCCTTGTACTTTGGAAAATTTGTAGTACTAGTTGTTTTAGGACTTGATGTAGTAAGACGAGTACTCATGACCTTATTTGGAAAACTCACAGGTGCCATTGCACTTGAGTATCCTATGACAAAGCAGGTTGCTTACTTAGCATTAGCTGCGGGGTTTCTATTGGCCATGGTTCTGATTTATGGTATGCTTCGCAATCGTTATCGTTATAAGATTCATCGAAAGAAAGTGAAGATCGATAATTTGCCTACAGCAATGAAAGGATTGAAGATCATACAGTTGTCTGACATTCATTCTGGTAGTTTTACAGAAGTAGCTCCTTTAGAAAAAGCCATAGCTCTGATCAATAAGGAAAAAGCCGACTTGGTTTTTTTTACTGGGGATCTGGTGAATAATATAGCTAGAGAAATGGAGCCCTTCATACCTGTCTTTCAAAAAATAGAATCCAGATTAGGGGTATATTCTATTTTAGGAAATCATGATTATGGAGATTACGTCCTTTGGAAAAGTACAGAGGCGAAACTGCAGAATTTTAACGAACTCATTCAAACCCATCGTGCTCTTGGCTGGGAATTACTATTAAACGAAAACCGAATTGTAGACATCCAAAATAGTAAGTTGGCAATTATCGGTGTAGAAAACTACTCTGCAAAAGGTCGCTTCTCTAAGTATGGTGATTTAGTGAAGGCGGCTTCTGGTAGTGAGTCAGCAGATATTAAAGTACTCTTATCGCATGATCCAAGTCATTGGGAGGATCAGGTTGCAGGTCATCGGAAAGACATAGTGATTACTTTCAGTGGACATACACATGGGATGCAATTTGGGATAGATATCCCAGGGTGGTTCCAATGGAGCCCTGTTCAGTATTTTTACAAGCAATGGGCTGGGCTTTACCAAGAGGGCAAACAATATTTGTATGTCAATAGAGGTTTTGGTTTTCTAGGATATCCAGGAAGAGTGGGGGTTTTAGCTGAAATAACGGTTATCGAATTAGAGAGGTAGTTGTTCATAATTTAGCTCACTTCAAGAATGGTCTTCCCATAAAAAAGCTTAATTTTACTTTTGATTTTCGGCAATGACTCAAGCAAGAATAACTAATACTATTTATGTTTTTGATCAGAAGCGAACTCTTACACCATCGTAATCACTGTCTAATAATGTTTACACGTTTTTCCATTACTACTTTTGCAAAATACATTTTTCATGCTTGTATTCTTCTGGCCTTAGTTTTCGCTCTTGGTTGCACTGGAGATACTCCGGAGAAAAAAGAAGACTTGGGAGACTCTATTCAGGGAAATTGGGTTTTGAAAAAGGCCTTCAGAAATAAAAAAGAAACGGTCGCCTTAGAAAACACCTTTTTTGACATCAGCCAGAATAACATGATGCGTACTAATTTTAACGTAGACATGGAAGCTAAAAAGCATGAGTACGTCTTGGAAAACAACATTATTCGTCAGCAAGGAACGGAGAAAATCACCTACCACATCTATGAAGTCAGTGATACTAGCCTGACACTTCAAACCCGTTATAAAGGTTACGAATTCAAACTCATTCTGGAAAAAGAGTCTCTGGAAGGTCTGCAATAGAACAGCAACCTGACTTTTCAGCCTTTCTGGTATACTCAATTTTCAATGCTTTACTATCTTTAAGTGAGTATTCGATCTTGCAGCTTTACAGATAAGGAAAGCTTGCTTAGATATCTGAGCGAAGCAAGTAATACTTCTTTATAATGATCTTCGATCGGGAAGATTTGTACTAAACATGCTTATCATGAAAAAACGCTTACTATTCTTTTTACTCTTAGCTACGATTTGCCACTTCAACACAAAGGCACTTGATGCAAGTGTAGCCTATGCTACTTTCAAAAGCCCTCCTAGTAAATCATTTGTAGAGGTTTATTTGAATATTATGGGAACGACGGTTAGTCACAAGCAACTTGACAGCCTCAGTTATCAAGCATCCGTCAAAGTTTTGATTCTCATCAAACAGAAAGAGTCAATTATCACTTTCGACAAATATATTTTAGATGGCCCACAATCCAAGTATCCTTTGGACTTTATGGATGTCCGTAGGATTGGACTTCCTGATGGTGCCTATGAACTGGAAGTAGAGATTCAGGATATGAATGATTCTACAAATTTTGTAAGCTACAATGGAAAGTTTGATGTAGCCTATCAAAAGGAAAGCATGTTGCAATCCGATCTTCAATTGATTCATAGTCTTAAGCCAAGTGCTTTGGAAAATGCTTTTGTCAAAAACGGTTATTACATGGAACCATTGCCTTATAATTTCTACTACAAAACGGATTCAGTTCTCATCTTTTACCAAGAGTTGTATAACACAGATAAGACTTTTGACGATAAGTTTTTATTGAAATATGTCGTTGAAAAAATTCAAGGGAATGGCGACATGGAAGCTAAAATAATGGGTCATAAAAAACTGGATCCTAAACCAGTAAATGTTATTTTGATCAATAAGGATATTTCTAAATTAGAATCTGGTCGTTATCGACTTTTAGTGGAGGTGATGAATCGAGAAGGTACAGTGCTTAGCTCCAGAGAAACACAATTTGATCGAAGTAACCCATATCGAGATACGGAAATGTTACTAGACAAGCCTATAGAGGAAGTCTTTGTCGCTAAATTAGATTCAGCTGAATTAAGATACAGTCTGAAAGCTATAGCTGCGAATGTAGATAAGTCTTCGGTAGCGTCTTTGAATGCTGTGCTTTCTAAAGGTGATGTCGAATCTCAGCGTCATTTTTTATATGGTTTTTGGGCTAGAATATCAACTGACCCTCAGAAAGCTTACGAAGGATATATGGAAGTGGCCAGAGCTGTAGATAATACTTACAAATCTGGTTTTGGTCATGGCTTTGAATCTGAGCGTGGGCGGGTATTCATGAAGTATGGAAAACCAAGCGATATAATTACCGTTGAGAATGAGCCTTCGGCACCTCCGTACGAAATTTGGTTCTATGAACAGGTTCCCACAAGTCCTCCGCAATCTGATGTGCGCTTTTTGTTTTACAATCCATCTTTAGCTGCGGGAAATTATCAGTTGCTTCATTCTACTTGTAGAGGAGAACAGCAAAACCCTCAATGGGAAGTGGAACTATACAGAGATGATAATCAGTCCTTGCAGAACTTAGATATTGAAGCGACTAGATTACCTGGAGGAGGAATAAATCGAAGAGCGAGAGAGTATTTTGAGCGACTGTAGTAGGGGAGAAAAGCTTTGTAAATTAGAAGAGGCTGCATGTATTTGACATGCAGCCTCTTTTAATTTTTTTGTTTGAATTAGAACTAGGATGCTTGTAAACTAGGCCTAGATTCAGAGATAATTCTTTTGGCTGTTTCGAGTATTTGGGTGTCGTCTATATTGACAATTCCACCGAGTGGTCCGGGTTGTACATGTCGGCCTGTTGTTTCTCCATGTTGGAACTTAGCAGCACCGAAGTAATTTCGAACGGTTTGTTCTTCGATTGATAACTCTTGGGCAATTCTTTGGACACTGCCTGTTGGTAGACTGTGCTTGATCCTTCTTAATTCCTGAAAGGTAATATTCATAAGCGCGAATTTAGATGGTTAGTGAATAATAAGAAAAGAACTTAATTGTTGAAAGCTGAATAGCTTCCTTATTGTTTTGGAAAGTTACTTATTTTGCAACTTTTATCAAAGCAAAGTGGCGTAATATTTATGTTTAATTTTACCAAAGATGATATTGGTGAAATTAAATTTGACGCATAAGATATATTTTATATATTTGCGTCCTCTTATAAAAAACAGTACATTTTATAAAATGTTTGATCGAGATAAATCTTTTTATACGCTACAATTAATACCTTCTTTTTTATTCCTTACCACCGTTTAATTCATCTTGCCATTGCTTTAATTCGTCCCATTTGCCAGCAGAAGCTAAGCCTGCTTGTCTTGGCCAAGTAGAAGGGTCATGCATTTTGTAACGGCTACCAGCTTTGGTAAGAATCATTTGAATATCCGTAATTCGAGCAGAAGCTAGATCTTCATAAGAGGCGATACCTCCATTTTGTAGAAGTTCCTCAATTTTAGGCCCGATACCTTCCACGATCTTTAAATCGTCGTCAGTTTTAGAAGTAGCTGCTGCGTTGACCTTAAGTTCAGAAGTTTCTTTGTTTTGATTTTTGTCAATATCGATTATTCTAGATTCTTCTGAGATGTCTCTAACTCTACGGTTAATTTGCACAGGAACCTCACGAATGACCTCGACCTCTTTGATCACCTCTACTTCTTTAATCACTTCAACAGGTATTTCCTTTATTACTTCGACCTCTTTGATAACTTGTACTGGCACCTCTTTGATGACCTCTACCTCTCTAATCACCTCAACTTCTTTGATGACCTCTACCTCCTTAATTACTTCAACAGGCATTTCCTTAATAACCTCTACCTCTTTGATAACCTGAACAGGTACCTCTTTGGTAACCTCTACCACCTTCATTACTTCTACTTCTTTGATTACTTGAACAGGTACTTCTTTGATCACTTGAACTTCCTTTATTACATCTACCTCTATCTCTCGGATTTTTTCTACCTCTTTGATGACTTCTACTTCCTTTATCACTTCTACTGGTACTTCTTTAATCACCTCAACTTCCTTGATGACCTCTACCTCTTTAATTACTTCCACAGGCACTTCTTTCATTACTTCTACTTCTTTAATCACCTCTACAGGTACCTCCTTGATAACCTCTACCTCTTTTATCACTTCCACTGGAACTTCTTTAATGACCTCCACCTCTTGTACGACCTGAACCTCTTTAATTACTTCCACAGGCACTTCTTTATACACTTCAACTTCCTTGATGACTTCTACCTCTTGTACAACTGGTACTTCACGAATAACCTCTACTTCGACTGGCACCTCTTTTTCTTTAATTACTTCAACAGGTACTTCCTTTATTACTTCCACCTCTTTTATCACTTCCTTTATTGTTTCAACGGGTACTTCACGAGTTACCTCAACCGTTTTCAGATTTTCAATTTCAGAAATTGTTTCTACTGGAATCTCTTTTATAATCTCAACCTCTTTGACGACCGTCTCTTTTTGAATGACTATCTTTTCTTTAACCACCTCTACTTCTCTGATCGTTTCGATAGGTACTTCTTTGATGACTTCTATTTCACGAATGACTTCGACCTCTTTTTCCTTTTGTGCAGTTTCAGAAGCAATCTTGTAATTCTGCTCCATCTGACCGTAGCTGGTTTTGAGGTTAGCAAAGCTGGTTTCGATATCACTATAATTTGTAGCCAGTGTTGCCTTTTCTTTTTCCAGCGTAGCCATGTTCTGAGTTAGTCCAGTAATCTGCGTTTCCTTTTCTTCCACTTGTGTGGAAAATTTACCTTTTGACCAGAAGTAAGTGAATAAAGAACCGAGAAGAAGAGAGGCGAGAAAGCCGAGCAGAATTGGAAGTTGACAGCCTAAGAAGGTTGCAAGTAAGATAGAACTCACCATAAGTTAGTTTGTTAATTAGTATGTGTAGTTAGTATTATTGACTTGACATCAGTTACGACGTGGTCATTTTTCATTCGTCACATCAGTTTTTATTTAGCCAAAATAAAGCCATAGTGACGTTAAGAATTTTTCAAAGTCTTATAAACGAAGATATGCAAAATTCAATAAATCAGAAACTTATCGACCTAAAATAAAATCAGTGTTTCTTCTGAAAACTTTATAAAAAAACTACTTTTACACAAGTTAATTTACATTAGAAAAAATAGAAAATATGAAACCCATTGTTCCAATACTCGGAATTGCTTCTATCGCATGGCTCTTTTTAGGCAGCTTGTGGATGTCCAACCAAGTTTGTTCTGCTAACAACGCTTCTACATTTACGATCAACGACGGAAAATTCAATATTGCTCCAACCGAGCTGTTTACTTTTTTAGTGAATAGTGATCAAATGCAATACAACACAGAAACGACAGGGAAAGCTTTAAAAACAGTATCTGGATACCTTGCTGATGACAGTGAAAAACAACTTATTCTCACAGGGCTCTATGGTGCAAACGAAAAAAACAACACGGCATACAACGACCTAGGTATCGCTCGCGCTGAAACGATGAAAGAGTTCTTGGTTGTAAATGGTGCTAATCCTGAAAACATTAAGGCTACTTCCATGAAATCCGCTAACCTAGTTTTTAATGAAGAAAACTTAATGTACGGCGGTGTTAACTTCCTCTTTTTTGGCGGAGACAATGGAACGTCTACTTCTGATAACAATACTTCTACAGAAAGCTCTGACTCTGATGCATCCACAGGAAAAGAAACGATGACTTTTGCGCCAGGTTCTAGTATGTTTCTGGATGTGACCGAGATTAACAATAATTTTACAAAAACAGAAAGCTTTAAAAATTACTTCGAGGGATTGAAATCCTATCTAGAAGGAAACTCAGAAAGAAAGCTGATTCTAACCTGTTTTAATGATGACTCAGGCCTGGCAACGACTATTACTCGTAAAGTAAAATCTGCTTTCAGAAACCTTGGTTTATCCACAACAACCATTACTAGAAAAACAGCTAAAGTAGCGGATTCACCAAATGGAATCGCTGGAGTGACTGTCGTAATTCAATAAATTAATCAAATCTAATAATTTACCAATGACTACAGATTTTGTAAAATTTTCGACTTGTTCCAAACTTCTCTTAGTGTTCGTTACGCTATTTGCATTTGGTTGTCACACCCATAAAAATCACGATCACGGAGATCATGATAAAAAAGCAGAAGAAACTAAAGAAGTAATCAAGGAAGAAATGGACAAGACAGATCCACAACCTGAGCGACCAGAGATATTAAAGCTGGGACAAGAGATTCGCATCACCAAAGATAATCCTGTTACGATCAAATCAGAGTGGATGGAAATTAGATTAAGGGAAGTCAAAGACAGTCGGTGCCCTAAAGATGTCAACTGTATCCAAGCGGGTGAAGCAGAGGTACGATTGATGATGGTTCGTCAAGGAGATATGGCTTCCGATGTTCGCCTAAAGGCAAAAGGTAATTGTTTCGAAACTAATGGAAGTTGTGGCAACAACGCGAAAGCTCAAGGTTATGTATTCTCCCTTGTGTCATTAACTCCTTATCCTGGGGAGGATGGAAAACAAAGTGTTGATCAGGGTAAATATGTAGCTACTGTTATTGTAGAAAAAGCAGCAGACAAGGGAAAGATGAAGAAGTGATAACGATCAAGGATTTACAAATTAGAAAAGCCAGCTGAAGTTAACTTTAGCTGGCTTTCCTGATTTGTAAGTGTATTGTTATTCGCTTGGAGGTGTTACGATTCCACCACTAATTTTTTCACCATTTTGATATTCGTATTCCATGACGACTTGTTCTTTGTCGTTGTACTGTCGGAAGGAACCATGTTGTTTTCCGTTTTTATAAGAAATCTCTTTTTGCAATTTTCCATTGCTGTGGTATTCTTTGTACTTCCCATCTAGCTGCCCCATCTTATAATTTATTTCTTTTTCGGCACGACTTCCGAATTTGTACTTTACCCATTTGCCATCCAGTATATCATTTACATAATTGGCTTGGATATTAACAGAGCCTCTGTCGTTGAGTTCTAGGAAGATGCCGTTCTTCTTTCCATTGATATAATTAGCAATGGTTTTGACTCTGGTGTCTTTAGGAAAGTAAGTAGTCCAGGTTCCTGATTTGAGGTTGTTGACCAGTTGGCCTTCTTCTACAACTACGCCAGCTTCCCCTATTTTGGTTGCTTTTTGAATGCCGTTACCGAAGTCCTGTACGGTAAATCCTTCCATGTCAGGTGCAGTAGCTGGAGCACTTACGGGTTCCGTCTTTTGATTTCCGCAGGCTACGAAAAAAATAAGCAAAGAGAGATAGAATAAATTTTTCATAACAAATGAGTTGTGGTTTTGTGAGTTTGAATTAATAATATGGATGCTGTATCTAAACACAGCAACAGCGCAATATTAGAAAATTATTTTTTTTTGAGAAAGCTTGTTATTAGAAAACTTAATTTTCGTATCTCGCAGTCAGAATGATTTAGATCAGTAAACCTACTATTTAGTATTATGACAAATAAAGAAATTGCCGCTTATTTCAATAACCTCGCAAAGTTGATGGAGCTTTATGGGGAAAACCCCTTTAGAATTAAGTCCTATCAAAACGTCTATATTCAATTGCGAAAGTTAGGCGATCCACTAGCGGATATGAGTGCTACAGAAATGGAAGCCCTCAAAGGAATTGGTAAAGGAGCCAGCAGCAAAATAACAGAGATCCTAAGCACTGGCAAACTAGCCGCCCTAGAAGAACTAAAAGCTAAAACACCCCTAGGTATCCAAGACATGCTCCGCCTCAAAGGTTTTGGTCCAAAGAAAATAAAGCAACTATGGAAAGAACTCGGTATTGAAAGTTTAGGTGAACTCTGGTATGCTTGCAATGAGAACAGACTAGTTGAACTAAAAGGCTTCGGTTCCAAAACACAGGCAGACCTCAAAAAGAAAGTGGAATACTTACAGCAGACCAAGGGCCAGCATCACTACGCGTCCATTTTGCCAAAAGCAAAAGCATTGTTAGCATTGATAGACAAAAAAATCAAACCAAAACGTATAGAACTAGTAGGGGAGATGGGGCGCTACTGTCCAATCGTAAGCCAAGTAGAAGTATTGTTAGTAGCTGATGATTTGAGTGCTTTGTTTGAAACTGATTTAGAGTTGACAAGTAATGAAGGAGCGATTTATAAAACTAATTTTGAAGAAGTCAAAGTCTGCATTTACACTTGTGGATTAGATGAGTTTGGTTCCAAGCAATTTCGCTACACCAGTACTAAGCCATTCTTAGAAAGCTTTTTAGCCGCAGCTAAAGAAAAAGAATTTCAAGGTCTTGCTACAGAAGAAGAAGTTTTTGCTAAAGCGAAATTGCCCTATATTATCCCTGAGTGGCGCGACGAACCAGAGGTAATTCAACTAGCGCAACATGATAAACTAACCAATGACCTCATCGAAGAAAAGGACATCAAAGGAGTCGTCCACGCACACACGACTTACAGCGATGGAATAAACACACTGGAGGAAATGGTCAACTATGCTCAAACTGCGGGCTACGAATACTTCACAGTAACGGATCATTCCAAAGCTGCTTTTTACGCAAATGGTTTAAAGCCAGATCGAGTCTTGGAACAGTTTGCGGCCATTGATGCACTGAATGCAAAAATGGAAAACTTCACTATTTTCAAAGGCATAGAATCAGATATCTTAAATGATGGTTCTTTGGACTACGAAGAAGACCTCCTCCAGCAATTTGATATTATAATCGCTTCCGTTCATACAAATCTGAAAATGGAGGAGACCAAAGCGACCAAACGGTTAATAACAGCTATAGAAAATCCCTACACCACCATGCTTGGTCATCCAACGGGAAGGCTATTGCTCTCTCGACAAGGATATCCGATCGATCATAGAAAGATCATCGATGCCTGTGCGGCTAATCAAGTTTCGATAGAACTGAACGCGAATCCTTATCGGCTAGATTTGGATTACAACTGGATTCCTTACGCTTTGGACAAAGGGATTCTGATATCCATCAATCCGGATGCGCATTCTACTACTGGTATTCATGATATCGAGTATGGTGTCCTAGCTGCTCGGAAGGGGCGGTTGACAAAGGCTGGTTGCTTGAATGCTAGAGATGCTAAAGGGTTTAAGGCTTTTTTGGATAGGTAGTTCGTTGAATCTTTAGTTAGTAGATTCATTGAATTCTTACTTTGAAAGGAGAATTGATATTGAATTTTAGACTTGATACTTAAACTTTTATGCAGCAAAACATGGTTTCATATTTGTACAAAGCCTAATGCTTTACCCCTTGAAAACCGATAAGTTAGGGCTGTTAACAACTCATTAACAAATCGTTCGGCACTCATTAACAGGGGATAAGGCCTTTTCAGGACTATCTTTGACCTTGTAAGTCATTATTCCTTTGCGGAAGGCTTTATTTTCAGGTCTAAAAGATTTACTTTTGCGCACTGAATTCATTCTTACTAAAATTATAATTCAAAATTTTAAAACAAATCTAATAATGGAAAATTCAAAGAAAATTCAATTAGGACTTTTAGTAGTCGTAGCTGCATTGTTAATTGGTGGCTTTACAGGCGCTTTCTCTGGCTTATTCGGTGGTACTGATACTGCGAGTGCTCGTCAGGCAATTGATACCAACACAGCTGTAAACAGTAACTCTGTAACTCCAGGTGATGCTGGTGTAACTAAGCCAGGTGATGCTAAGGCTGCTGCTCCTGCTGCTCCTGCTGGACCAACTACTTCAATGGAATTCGAAGAAAAAGAATTTGACTTCGGAACCATCAATGCTGGTGAGAAAGTAAACCACACTTACAAGTTCAAGAACACAGGTTCTGAGCCATTAATCATCTCTAATGCTAAAGGTAGCTGTGGATGTACTGTACCTAGCTGGCCAAAAGAACCAATTCCAGTTGGTGGAACTGGTGAGATTGCTGTTCAGTTCGATTCTAAAGGAAAGAAGAACAAGCAGAGCAAGCGTGTAACTATTACAGCTAACACTGATCCTGCTCAGTCTTTCTTGACGATCAAAGGAGAAGTTACTCCAGATCCAGCTGCTGCAACTGCTGCTAAGAAGTAATAACTGCTGTTGTCGGAAACGATAACTGCTTAAGAAATAACAAAGCCCCGGCTTCCTTTTGGAAGCTGGGGCTTTTGTCTTTCATAAGGGAAGCCGCGCAGAAATAAATCTACACGGCTTATTAACCCCAATAACCATTAAATCAAAAAATAAATCAATTAATTACGTCCTCGACGTTTTGGGCTAGGAGCGTTTTTAAATTCTTCAGCAGTTATGAACCCATTTCCATCAGTGTCTATTTTATCGAAGTTATTTTTTAGTGGACCTTGAATTTCTGCTTTAGATAGTTTTTTATCTCCGTTGGTGTCCATCTTAGAAAGTAATTCGCTGAACTCAGGGCGTTCTCCACCTCTGGGCTGCTGTCGGTTTTGAGATCGGTTTTGTCCTTGTGTGTTTTGGTTGTTATTTGTTGCTGTTGTTTTCTTAGAGCAGGCTACTGTTGAAATAAGTAGGATGCAGGCGATAGCATTTAAGATTATTTTTTTCATGAATTGTTATTTTAATGACTTTGAGAAAATTGAATATTATTTTTAGTGCTATTTTTTTTATAACTGACTATTAAAAGTAGGAATAGACCAATTAGACTAGCAGAAAGAATGACATTAGTAAGAGACAAATAAGAGTTTGTTTTTCCTTGGTTAATTGTACTAATGACGAAGGAGTTATTTTTTATTACCAATTTTGCAGTGTGACTATTTACTTTATTTAGAACAAATTGATTTTTAGCAAAACCCTTTTTTAGAATAATCAGTGCACTTTGATTTTTATTAATATTCTTGAAACTACTATTTCTAAAATCGATACTGATAAAATCTTTAGGCATGTCCGTAAGTTCAAAAACGACATTTGTTTCATGCCCCAGTTTTACAAAAGGTTTGTTTATTTCCGCCGTTTTATTGCCATCCACTACTATAGAAACATTGTTCTGTAAGTGGCGGATAACCAGCGATTTAAATTCTTCTGGAGATTGATACTTTATTTCTGGAAAAGCAGTAGCTACCTCATATTCAAAAGCAGTAAGTGCTGCTTTAACTTGTAAAACCCATTTACCATTTTCCTGCTCTGATAATAAAGTCGTAGAAACATCAGGACTGTGCGCTAATAGATTTATTGAATAGAGCAATAAAATTACTTGCAAAAAGTACTTTTTCATCTGTTTAGTTTTTTGTAATTGAGCCATCGTTAAATGACTCAATTACTTGTGAATTTGATAAATTAGTATGATGAAAATTTTATTGAAATTAATTCGCGTAAGCTCCCCCTAAACAATTAATAAAATTATTATTCCCTGCGGCATCAACATGGTAGTGATAACCTCTTATTTCATCATAGTGACCACGGCATTCATCAAGGTCAGTTGCTTCCTCTCCATTATCATCTAGTCGTTCATATATAGCATGTCCATCCATAGCATACCCAATCATAGATGCGTGTCCATCTGATTGTACAATAGTCGTAGAAACTCCGGTTGCAGCATGATAATGATAACCAGCAGCTAGGTTGATGTGTCCACCTGCGTCATCAAAAGGAGCTAAAGTATAAGCCCCCAAAATAGCATCTACCGGTGCAGGAGCCTCGAAGACGATACCATTGAATGCAATTCCTCTATTGGTTGGCGCATCGCTTCCCATACCAGGAGGGCCTGCCATTCCAAAGCTTTCAGGGCTATCTAATTTTACTGGCGTAATTGGAATTAAATAAGTCTGCGTCAAATTAACAACATAGGAAGGCAGACATTCCACACAGAAATTTTTGTATTCATCGCCAACATCTGGATTGGCTGCATTTCCACAATCTGTCTCCGTATCTGTTGTATAAATATCTCCATCAGAATCATACATAAGCCATTCACTATCATCATAGAAGGTGGCCATACTTTCAATGAAGCTACCGTCAACATCATACACCTCGCCGCCTTCGAGCCAGATACCTCCCTTGTCTGCACCATCAGAAATATTGTCTGGGCACCAAGGTCCCATTTCGTGATCGGTCGGTATTCCGTTAGTTGTTATTTCGTAGCAGGTCGTCTCATTGCCGTTTGATAGGGTGCAATTTACAGTTGTAACTGTTAGGTTAGTTCCATCTGTTAGGAAGAGAGACTCGTCGACATCATTCGTTACGTATGTTGTTTCGACGGTGTCATCAGTGTCAGAGTTGTTGGAAACATAGCCCTCTGGTTGATCGCAGGAAATTTGTGAAATGTCGGGATTGCCCAATCCGTCTTCATCTAAATCTTCATACCAATTGATTTCTGTGCAGTCGTCGTCTTTATCGCAAGAACTAGCCACCGTTAATATTCCCAAAAGAACTAAAAAGGAAAATGATAAATACTTCATGTTTTATTATTTTAATGATTTGATTTTGTTCTTTAGACAATTGATTTTTTTTATTCCTTCGGGTTTTTATAATTATTTTTAAATAAAAAGCCGAGATGTAATTAAACACCTCGGCGTAGGAATTCACCTATTGAAATAGGTTCTGTGATCAAAAAATAATTTTCTTTATTTTGAGATAACTACTTTTTTAGTTTTTATGAAATTGTTTCCTGATAATTTTATTAAATATGCTCCGGGATACAAGACTTCTGTATCGAAATAGGCAATAGTACTTCCTGCTTTTATCGTTTTAGATTTAATTGTTTTTCCGGAAATGTCTATTAATTCTATAATGATTTCTTCTGAAACTAAATCATTTATCTGTACTGCAATTAAATCAGCTGAAGGGTTTGGAAATACAGTGATATTTAAATCATTGTTATTTACCTCATTTAATGAAGTAGTTCCATCATAAACCGTTGTAGTTTCTGTCACTGATTCTACTTTTCTATTTTCTGAATTTCCATAGAAAGTAGGTCCAACAATGTATGGATAAGCGGAATTCCAGTTTTCATCAACCGTAGCAAAGTAAGCATAAGTTCCATCTGGATATTCTGGTGTTATACAAAAACGACCATTGTGCTCATCCAAGAAATCGTCTTCGTCAGGGTGGGCAACATACTCATAATCCTCTCTAAAATAACCTAAAAAGTAAGTTGTATTAATAGCTGGTCCCACATCGACAGCCGTGCCATCTGCATGAGTTGTTCGCTCTGTAATAGCTCTTAGTTGGTAACTGGATTTAATCCTAACGATACCTCCAGTCCCGTCATTGTTTTTAAAACCATGAGCGCCATAAATAGGAAAGCCATCATAAGCAAACCCAATCAAAGGAGCGTGCTGCGTTTCATCTATAGCATATAATCCATCAGCATCGTATAAACTACAAATATCCGAAATGACATCAATGTCTAGTTTAAAGGCAGATGGATTTTGATGATGATGATAATTCCCCATAGCTGGATGTGCTTTAGAGCAATCGAAGCCCGGTTTTTCTGCGGGAATTGCATCCCTGTTCCAATCCTGCTGAGCCATTGGTCCGCCTGGACAAGGAGGATTTCCGGGGCCACCACATAAAGCATTGGTCTGTGGATTCCAAGCTACTCCATCCCGCCAATCAAAAAGAGAGACACCATTTATGAAAACTCCGATATTGCCAGGGTTTGTTGCAGCATTTATTCCTGTGTTCTCCTGAGGGGAGAGGGGAATTTTATAGATGGCGTCCTGATCCTGAGCTTGAGACGGATTGCCATCTAGAAAAGGTCCGGTCGGATAGGAGGGAATTCCTTTTGTATGTACGTAAGCGAAATCATTAGAATATTCTACTTTTTGACAATTGTATAAGATGTCATTGTCAAGAGCGATGTAATTACCTTGCATGTAGTAGCTGCCTGTCTCAGTATCATTTTGGAGCCAGGAGGTAATGGCAGGACTAAGTTGCGCTTTTGCTGAACTAGCAACAAGTACTAGCAAGAGTAGGGTGAAGACGTTTTTCATTTTATTAATTTAATATTTGGTGAATGATTTTTATCATGAATTAATTGATGTGGAATATTTCTATAGGATATTTATTGTCTTTGTTGAAAACAAATTCTTTATCATTTAGTGTCCGTAAAAATGTAATTAAATCTGTTTGTTCCGATACACTAAAGTTTGGTGATTTTTCTAATTGTGGAGAAAGTGTAGGGTGGTTTTGAATATTATCGTTGTAGTGTTTGATTACGTTTTTTAATTTACGAAATCGACCATCGTGCATGTATGGAGCTGTAAAACTTAAATTACGAAGGGACGGTATTTTGAATAATAAACTATCAGTAGGGAATTGAGTGATTTTTATTTTCCCGAAATCGTTTAAAGTTGTGTCAACAGGAAGTCCGTTATTCGCAAATTCATAAGTAGAAAAAAGTGGCTCTGTATGACAAGAGCTACAATTCTTTTTGTACAATTCGTAACCATTTTTTTCTTGAGCAGTAAATTCTGTTTCTCCGTTTTTAACTGCATCATATTTAGCGTTGGCTGAAACTAAGGTTAGTTGAAACTGAGCCAAGGACTTTAAAATATATTCACCAGTTATCAAAGTATCTCCAAAAGCTTTCTCAAATAGTAAAGGATATATTTTTTTTCGCTGTAATTTTATTACTACATTTTTAATGTCTTCGCCCATCTCATCGGGATGACTAATCGGAGCCAAAGATTGCATGTCTAAATGATTTATAGCACCATCCCACATAAATGACTTTTGCCAAGCTAGATTGAATAAAGCTGGTGCATTCCGAGTGCCGATTTTATCATTTATTCCATGACTAAGATCATGGTCGGTATGTGCAAAGGCATTATAGGGCGAGTGGCAGGAAGCGCAAGAAATGGTGCTGTCCTTAGATAGTATTGGGTCATAGAATAACGCACGACCTAAGTTGATTTGTGTAGCAGAAAGCGGGCTTTTATCAAAATCATATGCGGTATCAGGGAAATAATCGGGGTAGGATAAATTATAGTAATCCGTAGATGTAGAAACCAAGCAAAATAGTGAAAGAAATAATATGGCAGATGAATATTTAATCATTTAGCAATAGAAAATAATTGAGGTAGAAGCGAAGAGAAATATTGTGATTTTTCGTTCGGACTCATTATTTGATTAATTTCTTTTAAATCAATTTGGGTGAAAATTTCATCAATAGATAAATTGATAGAAATACTACTTATACCTGTAGTTTCTAAACGGACTTCCTGTAAAGAATTATTTGGAAATTGATACCCGCCAATATGAAACTGAAAGCGATTGTGTCGTGCTGGACAATCAATAGAAAAGCCTTCTAATTTGAAATTAATATAGCCACTTTGCCAAGTCCAGTACATACCGTTGGTAGGATCTAGGTCTCCTCCGAAAGCACCTGATATATTTGTTAGGCTGTCTATCCCAATATTAAATTTAATCGTCGTAAAAATAATAGAATCCGGAATCTCCAAAGGAAAAGACAGGGTGGTTTTATCAGAAGCATCTAAGAGATGAAAACTATTTTTCTCTGAAAAAACAAGAATATTTTCATGAAGTAGTTCTACTTTCGAAAGGTAAAATTTTAGAGCTTCAATTTGAATGGGATAGCTTTCCGAAAATGCTCGTTCATCAGTAATGTTTATTGGTTTCTCCTCTAATAATAAATTAAAGTTAACGAGGATTTTTTGCTGTGCACGTAAAGTGCCACAAGAAATTAAAAGAATGAGAAAAAAGTAATACTTCATGTTTTTTTCTCTTTGGACTATCATTTTAGATTAAATCCTTTTAATTAAGAGCTGTTTTTAAATTGCTTATTATTTCTTTTCAGGAGGAGGAGGCCTTTGTTGATTAAACAATAAATGTCGAAGTGTACGTTTCACGAATTTTTCATAATTACCTTGTTGTTCAGGTTTCAGAATGAGTTTAATTTCTTTAAAATGCTCGTAAGTAGATTCTATCTTTCTTTGTTCAATCTGAAGAATCTGATTAATTGTTGATTGGGAGGTGTTGCTTACAGCTTGTACATCGGTTAGTGTCCCGAAGTATTCTTTGAGCAAATCGCGCTGCTCCGTATCTAATTTGTCCATCAACTTAATATGCTTTTCTGCATAGCTCAAAAATAGGTCAGACTGTTCCTGATCCATTTTTAGAATTTCAGGAGCCCCCTTTTTACCACCTTTTTTATGAGGATGATTGGGTTTACTTAAAAGGAAGAAACTGAGTAAGGCTAAATTCAATAGCAAAAGTCCCCAGGTCGTGTACTTATAAAAATTAGATGTTTTCATCAGTCATAAATTTTATAATTGGAAACAAGTGACTGACTGGAATTATCATCAGTAACTATTTCGCTAATATTTGCATTATTGCTTTGGACATATTGTTTCAAAACCGCTATGTTCAGTAGCAGTACCAATACGGCGGCCGCTACAGAATAGCCCCACTGGCTCATGGGAATTACTTTGACCTCTTGATCATTTAGAGCATCTTCAATCTTTGAAAATAACTCTGACTGCGGCTTAGCACGCTCACTGCCTTTTATACTTCCTAAGACTTCGTCTATCCATTTTTCTTTATCGTCTTTCATAATTAGATTGATTCATATATAAGCTTAGACAGCAATTATTTCTTTTTCCTTCGGTTGGGATATTGTTTTTCTAATTTTTTTCTCAAGTTGAGTTTGGCTCGCTGCAATAGAGATTCTACGGCCTTTAGTGAAATCTCCATAATATCGGCCACCTCCTGCCTAGGCAGCTCTTCTACAAAGCTCAGAATAAAAGCGGTCTTTTGACTGTCTGGCAAAGTCTCAATAACCTTGAAAAGCATCTTTGCTTTTTCTTTGTTCTCTAACAGAATGCCAGGGTGTTCAAAATCTGGAGTCTCTTTCTCTGTTTCTCCAAAGGCTAGAAAAGAAAACCGTTTTTTCTTCTTTAGGTGATTAAGGGAGGTATTAACAGCAATTCTATAAATCCAAGTACCTACGGCAGAATTTCCTTTGAACTTCCCAGCATTATTAAAAATACTAGTGAAAACATCTTGCGTGATCTCTTCGGCATTATGTATATTCTGTGCGTAGCTCAAAGCGGTGTTGTAAACTTTTTCAGAGAATAATGTATACAATTGTTGGAAAGCTTTACGATCTCCTTCAGCGACAGCCTTTAATATTTCATGATCCTGATTCAATAGAATGATGTTGTTTGCCGTCAAAGGTATATTACTTTCTGAAAAATCATAATTTATTTATCCTCTGAGTTCTCTACTTATATCGCAACCACTTTTCCCATTTCTTGTTAACTAACTAAGCATTTATTATCATTGCAGCCTAAACATAAAGGAATGAAATCCTATCTGTCATTAATCAAATTCAGTCATACTATATTCGCTTTGCCTTTTGCTTTGCTGGGCTTCACTTTGGCAACAGTCAGAGTGGGAGAGGGGATCAATTGGTTCATCCTTTTACTGGTGGTACTCTGTATGGTTTTTGCCAGAAGTGCGGCTATGGCTTTCAATAGATACATAGATAGAGATATAGATGTGCTCAACGATAGAACAGCTGTTCGGGAGATACCAGCCGGTGTTATTCAACCGAAGTCCGCTCTGGTTTTTGTCATTGTAAATGTATTGTTATTTGTAGCGACGACTTGGTTTATCAATCCCTTGTGTTTCTATTTGTCGCCCGTAGCATTGATCGTAATTTTAGGATATAGTTATACAAAGCGGTTTACAGCACTTTGTCATTTTGTGCTTGGTCTAGGATTGTCTTTTGCGCCGATTGGAGCTTATCTGGCGGTAACGGGAAGCTTCGCTTTGATACCTGTTCTATATAGTGTTGCTGTACTTTGTTGGGTGAGTGGTTTTGATATTATTTATGCAATGCAGGACAAAACCTTCGATGAGAAAAATGATCTGCATTCCGTTCCTACCTTTTTGGGTTTAAAGAACGCCTTGCACTTATCTTCCTTTTTGCATGTCCTGTGTGCTTTGTTAATTACCTATACAAGTTACTTGATTGACTTGGAGTTTTTTCAACTGGGGTGGTTACATTGGATTGGAGCAGTAGCTTTTGTTGGTTTGTTAATTTACCAGCATTTATTAGTGAAACCAAATGATCTGAGCAAAGTCAACCTCGCTTTTTTCACTACCAATGGAATTGCAAGTGTATTGTTATGCACAATGATAATTGTAGATATCCTTAGCTAAGGAATTTGTCCCCGACACTTAGTTTATCTTTTCCTCCAGACCATAAAGCATTCAAGCCAAACTTTATCTTTGTTTCTTCCATGCGGTATTTGGCCAGTGTCCGTAAAGGTTGGTTTTCTACAATTGCAGTTTTCGGATTTACATTAATCATCTGACAACGAGAACAAGGTTTGACCCCTGAAAAATCAACATTACCTAACTGAAATCGTTTCCACGCATCTTCTTCAAAAGCAGTTTCTGTTTGCACTACGATATTAGGTCTGAATCGTTCGATACCAATAGCTTCCTTTAGTCTTCCATTCAGATCATCTAATGAAGCCGTCCCAATTACCAAGTAAGGATAGCCATCCGCAAAACTGACGATAGTATTCTCAGGTACTAGTTCTGATGTCACGGGCCGATGAGTCTGCTCTGGCATATATACAATTTCACAAGAAGTTGAAAGCTGTTTGCTCAACCACTTGTTGGCCTCTTCAAAACCATAGACTACCTCACATTCTGATTGCCAGACTTTAGCTTTTTTCAGGTTCTTTCTTTCTTTTGGCTCTAGTGGAACACAGACACCTGTCCTTTCATTATTTGTAAATAAACGAAGTTTATCATTTTCAATAGCCACTTTTATAGTGGCCATCTCAGGGTAATCACGCTGACTCATGAATAAATTTTCATTATTCACGACCATCCATCGTCGATCAAAACGAAATCCACGTTTTGTCATATTAGCATTATCGACAGAAATACCAGATAGTGATTTTACAGGGTACAAAAAGAGTTGAGAAACTGTCATTTGAGGGTGTTAGGGTGATAATTGGTGGGGAATTGAATCTGGCTCAAAAGCCCACTTTTTGACTAAAAATAAATTTAAAAAAAACGAATAAAAAATCATTCTTATATGGATATTCAAATGGCCTTGAATCGAATGTATTATTTTCTGTTAATTAGTGTTTTATATATGTTAAAAATAAAATGTATAATGCCTTATTTCCGTTATTGGGTTTTGAATTACTCAGGAAACACGGGACTTATTAAGGTTTTTTCTAATTGGCATGATTTTCGACTTGTCGCAAAGGTATATATTCCCACACTATGTAAGCAGATACTCGACCTCAAATTGAGGAAAGGTTCAAAAGAAAGATTTGATTGCTCGGTGTTTTGTTCACAGAACTTGGTCCGTTTTTTTATTAAAACCTACTGAGTTTACAAAGCATCAGTATCTGATCGAACTCGATAAGCTGCTGTCGCGAAATCTTCGCGGTTTTCTGCTTTTCTAAAGTTCAGAAAATACGATAACCACACCCGAACATATTTTTTTACCAAACCCCCGATTCATTATATGATCGGAATAAGAGAATTGACTGTCTATCACAATGGTCAGCCTTTTATTGTTATCAACCATGAAAGATTTTTTATGCGAATATTACTTACACTAACTTTATTTCTAGCGTTCAGCCTCAACGGAGTTAATACCTGCTTGGCTACCACTGCTTCACGTACTACTGAAGGAAGAGTTGCTTTTATCGATAGTACTATCGTAAATGTGCCTGATCTCGTTACGTTGAGTGTCTCTGACTGCGATTCGAACGCATCATTGTGTATCGATCTGCCAGCTGCAGATATTCCCTCTTACCAAATTACAACTAACGGAACACTTTACGATCAAGGCTTTTTGGCTTGTGATATAGATACCATATTTCAATATTACCACAATGCCCTAGTGGCAGGGCCATTTAACCTTATATCTTGGAGTATTAATAATGCAAACGTTGCTACTAACAATAGTTTTACAAATCCCGCAGATCTAGTTGATGTCCTTAACTCAATAAATCCTGCAGGGAACTGGAGTTACGATGCTGCTATTAGTGAAATCTCAGGGGGAGAACCTGGTACGACCTATTCTGATTTGGTTGTTTTCCAAGTAGGCATTGGTGACAACCAAGTTATTGATGTTTCTCAGACTTTTGTTGCAAATAGTACAACGCTGAATTTTCCTGTAGGTCCTACCGAAGTTATTATTACTGAACCGGGAAGTGGACTTACGGATACATTTGATGTAAATGTGGTTTGTATAGAAAGTGATACAGTAAACCTAAGTCTAATCATTAGTGATAGCAGCGTAGAATGCTTTGATGATTCTTTCGCAGAATTACCAGGTAATCCGGTATCTGTTATAGATGTCTGTCCGGCAAACTCTGGTTTCGTTTCTAACTCTCTTTTAGTAAATGGCGACTCCTGTCTCGTGATAACCACTTTCACAGGAGGTACAGATATTTACTGTATGGAGGTTTGTGATGATATGGGTTTTTGTGATACGACGACTTATATCGTTAGCGTAAACGTTCCCGGAAACCCTGGGACTACTTCTGTAGACGTAAATGTAATGTTAGGAGAGAGCGGAGTTACCTGTGTAAATACAGGGGCTTTACTACCAAATGACCCCGAAACCATTACCAATATTTGTCCGGATGCTATAGGAGATAACGTAAGCATATTTATTGATGAAGAAACCTATTGTGTCTTTTACAATGGTTTCAACGTAGGCCAAGACACTGCCTGTATTGTCCTTTGCGACGATACCGGTATTTGCGATACTACGCTAATCAATTTCAACGTACAATCAATAGGAGCAAGCTTTTTCTACGATACGGTTTATCTAAATACAATAGAAACATACTGTGATTTTGATCTCTCTGAATTGCCTGGCAACTTAACGTCAGTGATAAATGGCTGTCCTGGTAATAACAATGGGTTTGTTGACTTCATGATTGATCCGGCAACGAACTGTGTCTCCTATGAAGGCTTAGCTATCGGGAAGGATACTGCTTGCATTTATCTTACAGATGACTTCGGAAATCAGGACACAACTTTCATGGTTGTTTGTACTTCTGCTCCTGTAAATAATACGATTGTTGATACGATTAGATTAGATCTTACGGTTAATTATTGTTTGGATATCAGCCAGTTAGGAGGAAATGTAGCTGACACGGTGTTCTTCTGCGATCCTGAACCAATAAACCTGAGTATAACTCCGATAGCTGGTACTAATTGTTTTGAAGCTGTAGCAAACAGTCTGGGAACCGATACCATCTGCGCCTACATTTGTGATGACTTAGGACAATGCGACACGACCTTTTTTCAAATAACTATTAATGACGAAGAAGAGATCTTACCTCCGAATTTAAGCGGAGATGCTGATACTCTTTATTTGTCTCAGTCGGATAGTATTATTATCAATGTTTGTGAAAATGATATACTTCCTGGAAATGAAATTATTGGCTTTAGGGTGGTTCCAATTGATGAGGGCGGAATCGGCCCAACCAATGGAATAGCTTACGCGACTGGAGAGTGTTTAGTAGTTTATAAGCCTGATCCTGATTTCTGTGGTTCTAGCGATGCTTATAGTTATGAAATCTGTAATAGTGCAGGTTGCGAAACTGCTTTCGTAAATGTATTCGTTGCCTGCCCGGATTCAGAGCTACTTATTTTCAATGGCTTTTCTCCAAATGGAGATGGTGTGAACGACTTCTGGCGAATTCAGGGGATTGAATCTATTCCTAATAATACGATGAGAATTTATAATCGTTGGGGAAACCAACTTTTGAAAATCGAAGGATATAATAATGATGTTGCTTGGTCAGGTCGTTGGGAAGGTCTAGACTTACCAGATGGACTTTACTTTTATGTACTGGATTATGGTAATGAAGCTGGAGATCAAGCCTCTGGTTGGGTTTCGATAAGAAGGTAATAAATGCCTCAATTTTGAACATATCTCTTTCTAGCATCATTTTTGAAAAATTACAATATTACTTAATAACTAGAAGCTGAAAAGCTGAAACCAAAAGTCGCCGAAATACTAGATTAAATACATTAGCATGAGAAAAATTATTACACTGGCACTATGTGCTCTATTCCTTTCTTCCGGCTTATTTGCACAGCAGGATGCGATGTTTACCAAATACATGTTCAACAGTTTGGTTTACAATCCTGCATACGCAGGTTCTAAAGATCATATGTCGATTGGAGTCTTGCATCGTACGCAATGGTGGGGGATAGACGGGGCACCAACTACGCAAACCATCACGGCACATACACCGCTTCGAAATGATAGAGTAGGGGTAGGTTTCAACGCAACGAATGATGTCATCGGGCCAACCAATACCATTCAGGCTAACCTAAGTTATGCTTACCGAATTCCGGTTGGAGATAAATCTAAATTGGCTATCGGTATCCAAGGTGGTGTCACGAGCTGGCGTGCAGATTGGAACGAACTGAGCCTAGAGCAGCAAGGAGACGCTTCATATGATGACCCAGAGCCAGGCTTTATTGTACCTAACTTCGGAGGTGGTATTTATTTCTATAACAGAAATTTTTATGCAGGATTAGGAGTGCCACATTTACTTGAATATGATTTAAGAAGAAAAGGCCTGGATGGAGGTGACATTGATACACCTGTTTGGGCTAAGCAGTATCGTCATTACTTTTTCAGTACTGGAGGTGCTATTCCTTTGAAAGGAGATATGTTGATTTTCAAACCTTCTATCTTAATCAAGAATGTAGGTTTATTAAGTGGAATTAGCAAGGACGAAAACTATCAGAACTTTGGAGCACCAACAGAATTTGACATTGATTTATCCTTGCTGTTTTACGAAGCATTATGGGTAGGAGCCTCTTTCCGTTCTGCTATTGAAGCATTTGATGATTCCAGTTCTTTTGATAGTGTAGACATCTGGGCTTCCTATTATTTGGCCAACGGTCTTCGTATTGGAGCTGCTTATGATTATACATTGACGGCTTTACAAGGACCAGCTCAGGGATCTTTCGAGGTCATGCTGGGATACGAATTTAATTACAAAACAAAACAATTGGTTACACCTCGATACTTCTAAGCGAATTGGCAAACCAACTTTATCAAGCTGAAAATTTTATTTACTTAAAAGGTTTGTAATCGCTCAAACGAAATTCAAAAAATTCTACTTATGATTGGTAAGAAAACCCTCTTTGCAGTCCTGATTTTATGCTTCGCCTTTACTGGCGTACAGGCGCAAAAACTCAACAAAGCTAAGCGTTACATGGAACAGCTTAACTACATTGGGGCTATCGAATTGTTAAATCAGATTCTGGACAAAAGCGATAACGCAGAGGCCAAAATCAACAT
>JBGCDT010000383.1:0-2594 GCA_045105695.1 Saprospiraceae bacterium
ATCCTTGATTTCTAATTTAGATGCAAAGCCTTCAAATGCCTCTTTTATATTTTCATACGTATCTTCAGCATAATCCACTAAGTCCATCTTATTGATGCACACTACTAAATGGGGAATCTGCAAAAGAGACGCAATGATTGCATGTCGCTTTGTTTGTTCAACAATACCTTTTCGCGCATCAATTAAAACCAGTGCTACGTTTGCGGTGGAAGCACCCGTCACCATATTTCTGGTGTACTGAATATGACCTGGTGTATCCGCGATTATGAATTTTCGCTTTGGCGTTGCGAAATATCGGTAGGCTACATCTATGGTGATTCCTTGCTCGCGTTCGGATTTTAATCCGTCAGTCAATAAAGCTAGGTTTACAGTTTCTTCCCCTCTTCTCAAACTGGTTGCTTCGATGGCTTCCATCTGATCCTGAAAAATGGATTTACTGTCGTAAAGTAATCGTCCAATCAAAGTTGATTTTCCATCATCTACTGAACCCGCTGTGGTGAAGCGGAGCAGTTCAGAGTTTCTAGCTTCTTCTGTATTATTACTCATTAAAAATATCCTAATTTTTTTCTATCCTCCATACTTGTCTCTGAGCGTTTATCATCTGAACGACCTCCTCTTTCCGTCATCCGAGTCGTAGCTACTTCCTCAATAATTTTTTCTAATGTATCTGCTTGAGATGGCCAAACTCCAGTGCAAGTCATATCCCCAATCGTTCTGCATCTAACCATCATTTCTTTGACCTCTTCATTTTCCTTTTTAGGAATTACGGGTGTATCAGCTAATAAAATTCCATCGCGTTCAAAGACCTTTCGCTGATGAGCGAAATACAAACTCGGCAATGGCACTTTTTCCATCGCTAAATATTGCCAGACATCTAACTCTGTCCAGTTACTAATTGGGAAAACTCGGAAGTGCTCACCCATGTGTTTTTTACCATTGAATAAATTCCAAAGCTCGGGACGTTGATTTTTTGGATCCCATTGTCCGAATTCATCTCTGTGAGAAAAGAAGCGCTCTTTAGCTCTAGCTTTTTCTTCGTCTCTTCTGGCTCCTCCAAGCGCCGCATCGAATTTTCCTTTTTCTATCTCTTCAAGTAACACTGTAGTTTGCAAAGCATTGCGGGAGGCGTTGAATCCTTTTTCCTCTGTTACGATTCCTTTGTCTATCGCTTCTTGAACAGAACCGACGATTAGTCTTGCTCCAATTCGTTTTACTAGCTCATCTCGAAAGGCGATTGCTTCGTCAAAGTTGTGACCAGTATCTACATGCAATAAAGGAAAAGGAATGTTCGCCGGGTAAAAAGCTTTCTGAGCAAGGTGAACCATAAGTATGGAATCTTTTCCTCCCGAAAACATCAGCACTGGATTCTCAAACTGCGCTGCTACTTCCCGAAGGATATAAATACTTTCTGATTCTAATTCTTTTAAATGACTTAAATGGTTGTTCAAGCTCTGTGTATATTTATTTCTTTATAAATCTTCTCTACTGCTTCTTCGACTTTCATTTTATCTGTACGTATTTCTATTGTTGGATTTTCAGGAGCTTCGTAGGGGGCATCAATTCCAGTAAAGTTTTTAATTACTCCACTTCTCGCTTTTTTATATAACCCTTTTACATCTCGCTTTTCGCAAACTTCTAAAGGCGCATTTATGTAAATTTCTATAAAATCATTTTCTCCAATAATAGACTTTGCGTAATTCCGTATTTCTATTGTTGGAGAAATAAAGGAGTTGATCGTTATGATACCGCTGTTCAAATACAACTTAGCGATCTCTGCAATTCTTCGAATATTTTCTTTTCGATCTTCTGTTGTAAATCCTAAATTGTTATTAATTCCGCTTCGAATATTATCTCCATCTAAGACCTGAGCGAAGTAGCCTTCGTTATAAAACTTTCTTTCTAATGCTTGAGCAATTGTGCTTTTACCTGATCCACTCAGTCCAGTCAGCCAAAGCACTTTTGCTTTTTGCCCAAGTCGCTTCTCACGATCTCCACGCCGTAGTAAGCGATCAAATATGGGGTGTATATTTTCCAAATAGAAAAATCTAACTTAATTGTTAGGGGTTTGAACTCTAATCTCTCTCACCAAGCTAATAGCTGCTTTTGCTTCCTCAATCCCAAAACCCCCACCATTCAAAATGTCTTGATAACTCCTTGTATGCAACTCTGTAAATCCGCCGCTGAATTCAAACTCCTCCTCTCCTATTCTGAGCATTCTAAAAGTCGTTTGCCCTTTTTCTTTTATAACTTTCGGTAAATCATTTCGATCTACACTGAGTTTCCAATTCACTCTGGCTTTTTTTAATTTTAAAAAACCAGAAGCTTTTTCTGCTTTGTGTTCATGAACTTTATTTTCTTCAACACCTCCGAAGATCCAGACCAACATATCAAAGAAGTGTACTCCTATATTAGTAGCTATACCTCCAGATTTTTCTACATCTCCTTTCCAACTTATGTGATACCACTTTCCACGTGAGGTGATGTATTGCAAATCAATATCGTAGATTTTTTCTGCAGCCTCTTCCTCTACTCTTTTCTTTAGCGCCACAACAGAAGGATGTAATCGTAACTGTAGAATATTGTAAACCTTTCCC
>JBGCDT010000384.1:0-6692 GCA_045105695.1 Saprospiraceae bacterium
TTCAAAATTATTTAATCTGTAAATTGTCATTTCAAGAGCACATAGCTTTGTTATTGGTTTACTGATAAAGCCAAGATAATGTAAAGGGAAATCAATTTTTTCGGTTACATAACATTCTATTGTATTCTCATCTAAGATATCATTTTTTAAGTCATGACATCTTTCCTTGATAATTATTTTATGGCATTTAAATCCAAGGATTATTTTCGTATCATCTTTCTTCGTTTCTAGGTCATAGTCAAATTTAAACTCGAATTCTTTCGATCTGTTTAAGCTAGAACTATAGAGCTGAATTTCATTTTCATCTGTTAATTTATAAGTTTTTTGATTTCTTTTCTCTTTATCTATTATCTGAAAAGTTTCCTTGATTCCATGCTCCTTGTTTGGAAAGATTCTCTCAACTCTAATTTTTTGAGCACCGATTGTAAATTTATAAATGGTTTTTCTAGCGTTTTCAGCTATTCTTTTTAATAGTATATTACCTTCTTTTATAGTTTGCTTTTTTTCTTCTCTCTCTTCATCATTTAAGCTGTTGTCTTTATCAATAAAGTTTTCATAATTTTCATCTTTCCTTTTAAAGAATACATCTTGATTATATGTGAGTTGAAAACAGTTGTAGTCCATAAATTAAATATTTTCTGGTCATTTTTGTAACTTATGCAGAACATTTGTATATCCACAACTCAAGCCATGAGTTACGTATATATCCGTTATGTACGCACCAAGTTACCCTTTTCCAACAACACATCCAAAGGACTCTTCACCACACTATTATCCACTTTTAATAAATGCGTATAAATTTCCGTCGTCTTAGACGAAGAGTGTCCCAGCAAACCTTGAATGTACCGCAAATTAGTCCCTTCCTGAAGAAGGTGCGTGGCAAAGGAATGCCGTAATGTATGTACCGTAGCCCAAGGATTAACTTTCGACTTTTTCACTGCAGATCGAAATATGCTTTGTACGCTACTCGCACTGTATTTACCACCTGACTGCCCTTCAAATAACCAGTAAGCAGGTTTGAACGCTTTATAATAATTTCGCAGAAGCTGAAGCAAGTGCTTTGATAGAATAGTACGTCGGTCCTTCTTTCCTTTTGCTCCTTTTATGAAAATGTAGCCATCATCCGAGCGAATGTCTTCGAGGCGAAGGTTCAACAACTCACTCAGGCGTAATCCACCAGCATATATAGTATACAATATCGCTTTGTGTTTTAGGTTCTCGGGCTGTGCTAAGATGGCTTTCACCTCCGACATACTCAGAACGCCAGGTAATGTTTTGGACTTCTTAGGTCTTTGAATCTCATAGTACTCCCTTGGCTGTTCCAACACCTGCTCGTAGTAGAATTTGATAGCGTTGATGATCGTATTCTGTTTTGATTCTGAAATTTTGTACTTCACAATCCATTTAGCGACATAACTTTCTATGCTTGCTTTTGTCACATCCATTAAATTTCTATTCTCAAAATACTTAAAGAAATAAACCAAAGCAGAGCGGTATGACTTCCAGGTGTTATGGCTATATCCTTTGAGAATTACCTTCTCTTTTACCCTCAAAAGTTCCAACTTCATTGGCTCTGTCAAGTCAATCTTAGGTGCAGATGACTTCTTTTCACGAGTTTGGTATTCCACAGATTTGCCAAATAGCTTTTTTAAGGAAGCCAGATTTTCTTTCGTATTAGCGACACTCCAAAGCTTTTGTTCTTTGTGGTAAAAACGTCCTTGAATCTGTTTGACTTTCATTCGCCAGGGTTTTGCCTGAGGTGGAATGAAAAATTTGATGCGATGCGCATTGACTTCCGTATTGTAGATTATGGCTTTCATAATCGCAAAAATAGGTCTTTCTATCTATTGGTAGTCAATGACTTATGATATTAACCGTTATTAACGGATAATAACGGTTAGTATCGGTTAATAACGGTTAGCTTTTGCAGAAAATAGGATTCGCTTTATTATTCTTCAACTAAATCTATTAGCTTGTAGCTGGAAAATAGATATAATATGATCAGATTACTACTCCTATAATCAAAGTGTCATCTGGTTTTCTACCAGAACTTCACAAGAACAACCATGAAGAAAAACTGCAAAATTTGTAAAAAGGAATTCACAGGTCGTACAGATAAAATTTTCTGCTCAACGGCTTGCAAAAATGACTACAACCTTCGCTTACGAAGAGCAACAGCTACTGCCGCAAAAAAGATAGACGAGATACTTCATCGAAACAGATCCATCCTCTTGGAGATAATGGGCAAACACAAAGTTCAAATTAAAACAGACCGAATGACTTTAGACAAAAAGAAGTTCAACTTCAATTACATGACGGGGTACTCCATAAATAGTTCCGGCAAAACGTACCACCACATTTATGACTTCTCCTACATGACATTCAGTGACCAGGAAGTCCTTATCGTAAGACGAAGGAAATAAATACTTGTATTAACTCTTGATTCTTATCATTCTATTTTCAACCCAATCCAAAAGGATTTCCTTTAACTAGGTTTGCTAGACAGCCCCAACCGCCCCTTTGTCGAAAATCCACCAGACTTTCCCCCTTCTCTTTCTAAAACCTCAACTACTTTTCTCATCTTTGCTAAACTCGAAAACTGGTCACTGGAGAACCCGTTACCAGTTTCCCGAAATATCAATTAATCAAAACCCAATATTCATGAATCAACGTTTTCTTTTACTCCTGGCGACCCTCTGCATCAGCAGTGTGGCTTTCGGCCAAATGAATAAAATCGAATTTACGGAGTACACCCTCGACAACGGGTTGCACGTGATCCTACATCAGGACAACACCACGCCCATCGTTGCCGTCTCCGTCATGTACCACGTCGGCTCCAAAAACGAGGACCCTGACCGTACTGGATTTGCTCACTTTTTTGAACACCTTTTATTTGAAGGTTCTGAAAATATCGCTCGGGGCGAATTCGACAACTACATCGAAAATGCAGGTGGAACCAACAACGCTAACACCAATCCTGATAGAACGTTCTACTACGAAATTCTACCGAGCAACCACCTCGCTACCGGCCTATGGCTGGAGTCTGAAAGGATGTTGCATGCGAAGGTAGAAGACGTAGGAATAGAAACACAGAGAGAGGTCGTAAAGGAAGAGCGCAGACTACGTGTCGAAAATCGTCCTTACGGAACGGTACTCGAAGAAGTCATGAAGAGAGCTTACACCAAGCATCCTTATCAATGGCCAACCATCGGCTCCATGGCGCACCTCGATGCTGCGACAGAGAATGATTACAAAAGTTTTTACGAAACCTTTTATGTACCTAACAATGCCGTGTTGTCCATCGCTGGAGACATTAATATCGAAGAGACCAAAGCGCTGGTGAAACAATACTTTGCAACTATTCCGAAAGGGGAGAAGCCCATCTATCGTCCGACGGTAGTGGAACCTGCTATGACTGCGGAGATTCGTGATACGGTTTATGATGCTGTACAATTGCCAGGTATCATTCAGGCATACCGAATTCCTGCGCAGGGAACGGATGATTACTATGCCGTTCAGATGCTGAGCACTTTGTTGTCGACTGGTGAATCTTCTCGTTTGTATCGCTCTTTGGTAGATGATCAGCAGAAGGCTGTTTTCGTCGGTAACTTTCCATTGGCTTTAGAAGACCCTGGTGTAGCACTGGTTTTCGGAATTGCAAATATGGGCGTCGAAGCTTCTGCTTTGGAAAAAGCCATTAATGATGAAATGAAAAAAGTACGTACGGAACTTATTTCTGAAAAGGAATTCCAAAAGCTACGTAATCAAATCGAAACGGAGTTTGTTACTTCCAACAGTCGGGTTGCTGGTGTTGCGGAGAGCTTGGCGGATTACCATATGTACTTCGGTTCTGCGGATTTAATCAATACAGAAATCGACCGCTACATGAAGGTGACGCGCGAAGATATTCAGCGTGTGGCAAAACAATATTTTTCTGATAACAATAGAATTACATTGCATTGGTTGCCGAAGCCTGCGACCCCTTAGGTTTTTTTAGAGGGCGGGAAAGGGTGGAAGAGGGGGAGTGGTTGAAGAGGGTTTTCTTTTTGACGAAGTACATCGTAGCCTTTTTGAGAAGAATAAAGAACTGAGCGAAGTTTTAGTTGAAAAACAAAAAACCTGAGTGCAGTTTTAGTTAATAGTTTTAGTTAACAGTTTAAAAAATAATAATGAAAAAGATATTTCTATATGCCTTTATCATGAGTATAATGTTTGGACAAAATATTCCAGCAGCATTTGCTCAGTCTGATTTTCGTTCATCTGTTCCCGAGGCGGGGCCGCCTCCGCGTATTCAGATGGGCGCTGCCGAAGAGTTTACATTAGACAATGGTTTGAAAGTGATTTTGGTAGAAAACCATAAACTCCCAAGAGTTTCTTATCAGCTATTCATAGACGTTCCACCGTTGACAGAAAAGGAAAAATCAGGAACCATCGAAATCGCTGGGGACATGCTCAGCAAGGGAACAAAAACAAGATCCAAATCAGCAATCGATGAAAGCATTGATTTCATTGGAGCAAATTTGAATACCAATTCCAACGGTATGTTCGGAGCCGCTTTGAAGAAGTACAACAAAGAGTTGCTTTCCATCATGAGCGACGTTTTGCTCAATCCGAGTTTCCCTCAGGAAGAGTTTGATAAACTCAAAAAACAATATGCTTCCGGATTGGCGCAAGAGAAAGACGATCCAAGTACTTTGTCTGCCAATCTTTCTAATAAAGTAGTTTACGGAGCGGATCATCCTTACGGAGAATTCATGACTGAAGGAACCTTGGAGAACATCACCTTGGAAGAAGTGAAAAAGTATTACCAGAAATGGTTCAAGCCAAATGTAGCTTACCTAATCGTAGTAGGAGATATTACGAGAGCAGAAGCGGAACCATTGGCAAAGCAATATTTTTCCAACTGGAAAGCAGACAAAAGTCTGACCATGACCAAGCCGGAAATGTCAAAAGCACCTTCTGCAAACGTAGTTGATTTTATTAATAAATCAGGAGCGGTACAATCGGTCATCAATGTTACTTATCCTTTGGATTTGAAACCAGGTTCTGCCGATGTGATCAAGGCGAGTGTGATGAATACATTGCTTGGAGCAGGTGTTTATTTTGGAAATAGATTGAATCAAAATTTACGAGAAGGCAATGCCTATACTTATGGCGCGCGATCCAGATTAGACTCTGATAAGCATGTCGGAAGTTTCACTGCTGGAGCGAGCGTACGTAATGAAGTGACAGACAGTTCTATTGTAGAAATCTTCAATGAGATGGTTAGAATCCGTACGGAAAAAGTAGACGAAGATGAATTACAAAAAGTGAAAAATGTACTCAATGGTTCTTTCGCTCGTTCGTTGGAAAGTCCGCAGACCATTGCCCGTTTTGCACTAAACACAGCGCGTTATAATTTACCAAAAGATTACTACGCAACTTACTTAGAAAAGCTAGCAGCCGTTTCTTCTCAGGACCTCATGGCGATGGCCAACAAGTACATCAAACCAGAGAATGCCCACATCGTAGTTGTTGGAAATCAAGATGATGTTGCAGAGAAACTAAAGCGTTTTTCTAATGGTGGAGAAATCAATTACTACAATACGAGTTACGAAAAGATCGAAGCACCTAAGCAAGCATTACCTGCTGGTGTAACTGCTATGACCGTCATCGATGATTACCTCAAAAAGATAGGAGGAGTGCTTGCTTTGGATAAAGTAAAATCATTGGCAACGACCATGAAAGGAAACATCATGGGCCAGGATATTGAAATGGAAATTTATCAAAAAGTACCTAACCAATATGCCATGCTTACCCTCATGGGCGGTACGGTAATGAGTGCAGAAGTTCTCAACGGAGACAAAGGTTTGGTCAGCGGAATGACGGGCCCTCAGCCAGCTACACCAGAGGATATTTTAGACTTACAAAACCGCGCTGTTCCTTTCGGAGAAAGAGCGTATAAAGACGAAAAGAAATATACGTTGAAGTTGACAGGCATCGAAGAAATTAATGGCAAGCCAGCTTACAAGGTAAACGTCGAAACACCTTTGGGAGAAAAGATAACGGATTTCTACGATACCACTTCAAAGCTAAAAGTCCGTACCATCATGACGCAGGAAGCCAATGGCCAAACGATCACTCAAACGGCAGATATCGGAGATTACAAAGAAGTGAAAGGCATCATGATCCCTCACGAAATGACCATCACCGGTGGCGGAATTCCAATGCCATTGAAAATGAAAGCAGAGACTGTAAAAGTAAATGAGGCGATGGATGAATCTGTTTTCAAAGTGGACTAGGTTGTGTGATAACTATTGACAGTTGACCTTTAACTTTTAACTTCGCTCGGACGCGATTGTAATTGCGATTAAGCAGAGTTAATGGTCAAAAGTCAAAAGTTAAAAGTCTTCAAAAAGAGTCAAGCTCAAATTCCTTCGACCGTTCTCGGTTTAGGTTTTGAGCTTGGCTCTTTTTTTTGGTTGGCTTCTCCGTTGCTTTCACCTCAGTAATAAGTTCGCGCTGCAACTTCAAAGTTGCGGTGAGAATTCTTATTGCGTAGATGAAAACCCCTTAGGAGGCTATCAACGTGCGCATGTTGTTATTTCGCTGGACTAAAGTTCGATGATAAAAGCATACAGCCAGGAAAAAGAATAGATCAGACTGATTTGAAGTACTCAGACGAAGATCTCATGGGCGCCTTGTATTGAAGG
>JBGCDT010000385.1:0-6338 GCA_045105695.1 Saprospiraceae bacterium
TTTAGAAAAATGTTGGTTTACCTGATCTGTTAGTTCTTCCAGATTACTGAGTTGGAAATCTTGGAATTTGTAACTTTCTTTATCTCCCAGGGAGTTGTCTCTGATCTTCACTTCAAGGATTGGGTTTTTTACTAGTCTGTCTGTTGTTCCATACCAACGTACTCTGAATTTCTTTCGTTGGGAGGTTCCGATGAGGTTGTCTTTGTAGCAATTTAAGTCTGGGGTATCGAAGTAGATGTTATTTACCTGTCGATCGGGATAGGCTTTGGTGAAGGAAGCGGGGTGCTGCCTTACGACTTGGTGGACGACGTTTAGTTGGGTTGTTTCTAGGCGGAATTTTCTTTCGTAGCGCATGGTTATTTTGAATGATCGAATAATGAATTTAAAGATGGAATGCTTCCATCCGTAACTTATGTCGTCCCTTCAGGACTATAATTCTATACTCTTCCTTTAATCCCAAACATACTTCTCATCATATTCAACATCATACTTTTTCAGAATCTGACGATATTCCGTCTTGAAACTTTTCTTACTATGATGTTCGTGCTGTCGCTCAATATAACCAGCGACGATGTCTATTTTCTTAGGATTCACAGAAAACGCTCCATAGCCATTTTGCCAAAAGAAGTTCTCAAGATAGTCATCGTTGGTTTTCATCCATTTGGAAGAGTTCGCTTTCACCTTTTGCACCAAAGTCATCAAAGGTATCTTCTGAGAGAGCCTACACAGAATATGAATATGATCCGTGTAGCCACCAACAATTAGCGAAGGACAACCCAACTCGTTACATGTCCCACCAATGTAAGCATGCAGCTCCTTCTCATAAGGAGGATATATCAGATCCTGCCGATACTTCGTACTAAAGACGATGTGGATATAATTTTTCACGAGAGATTGTCCCATATTATTAGCTTAATCGGATGGAATCCTATCATCCTAAAATACATAAAAAAGTCCCCAAAGGGACGGCATCAACAACTAGGTTAGGACAAAGTCCTAACCTGAATTTATCAATCCCCCCGCAACACCGGACAAGTCATACAATGCGACCCTCCCCTCGCCCTCGACAGCTCCGTACTAGGAATCGTAACAATCGTATCCTCCACCTCCTCCGGCCTCAACTCCCCACTCACAAATTTTTCTAACAATACACTTGCAGGAACCACCGCATAGCCCGCCTCCTCAAAAGCACGCTCCGTCTCCGGGTTCCGATCATAAGTAATTCCGATGCCCGGTCTCAGTGCCACAAGATTACAACCATCTGTCCACTGCTCTCTTTCCTGGTAAGGAGATACGCCACGACCAGCCGCAATAAATTCCATATTTGGATTAATCTCCCAGGTAAAAAATTCTTTGACGGAAGGGTAGCTCACATTGCTACCATCCTTACGGTGTACAATGACTTTAGAACTGATGCCATCCATCACAATTGGTTTGTAAGCCACTATATGATTATGGTTCACTTGAGTAAACAAAGTATCAATGTGCATACAGGATCGGTCGTTCGGAATATTTATTTGCACCACATTATTGACTACTCCTTTCTCAAACAAAACTTTCATCAGCGAATGAACAGAATACTCTGTCGTACGCTCACTACAACCAATAAGCAGATAGTCTTCACTAATAATCATCATGTCGCCACCTTCCATAGAAACCTTGCCTCCGTTTTTTGAAGGAGGGAAATCATCTCGCTTGTTGAGATTTATTATTCGATCTTCTGCTCTAAGCTGTTTAAACATCGGATGCGATCGAAAGATAAAACGAGTCAAAATGTTTTCTCGATAACGAGCTTCTTTTGCCGCTTTTGTAATCACCACAAAGCCATTGATCGTAACCGCTATATCTCTTGTAAAAATATAGTTAGGCACAGGATCGAAAAGCACCATTTCCTTTTTAGCTAGATAACCTGAGATCAACGTATTTGCTAATTCCTCATGATTGAGGTCGTCGAGTAGTTGAAAGTAGTTCGATGGTAGCTCCTCAAAATCAAGAATCATCTTCAGTAGATCTTCCCTAGGTTCTTCCTTTGCATCAAGCGCTTCTTTCAAGAGCTGATTCACTTCCAGAACATTTTCCGCACCCAAGAATGCTTCAAGTACAGCTGTAAATACATCATGCTCCTCCTGCATCAGGGGCAAGTGAACGATATCATCGAACAGTAGCTGCTCTGCTCGTTTTGGAGAAATCCTAGAGATGCCTACATCGGGTCGATGAACAATAACTTTTTTGAGTGGATCAATTTCGGAAGAGACATGAACAAATCGCATAGGATTGTATTATTTATTTATAAGCTGGGGTCTGTTAGCCAATTATTGGAAAGTCAGACCAGCTCCTGTTTAGAGGTGAGCAAACTTACGGCTTTTTTCCTAAAGCATAGATTGCTGTCGTTCAAGAGGATGCTGTCACTTTCGATAAATAAGCAGTCGGCGACAATGTTTAATAAATTGCGGATTTGAAGGGATTTTCTTTATTTTGTGCGCTAATTTGAAATAGGTAGATGGTCTTAATAATTCTAGTGTAGACGTATCGAATTCACAACAGAAGGCCACGTATCAAGGAGCGAGAGGCCGAATTATACTGTTTGAGTGGAACGAGTTTATAATTCTTGGGTTTTTTGTTACTTTTTTTGCCAAGAAAAAAAGTAAGGCAAAAGAAAATACTCAAGTAAATATTATACAAGCGACGGGTAACTGGTCTAACATCAACCGGATACCGAATTAATAAAAATATATTATGTTCAAAAAACTGAAAGCACTTTTCATTGCTGAGGACAGCGACCTGAAAGAGGCTTTGGAAAAGAAAGAAGCCATTGACCAAGGTTCCGTACAAACACCCGTTGAAGAAACACCTGTTTCCTCCGCTCCTCAATCTTCATCGACTTCTGAAAGTTTTCAAGCTCCTGCAAATATCGAAGGAGAGGTGGATGACAAGTTCATCAATATTCTATTTGCAGCAATGGAAAAGGCAAACCTGCCAAGTTTCGATTACATAGAATTCAAACAATCTCTACGCAACCTGGCTAAGATGCCCATGGACGAAGCGACCCGTTTTAAGTCTGCTTTCGCAACAGCACAAACGATGGGCGCCACACCTCAGAAATTAGTTGATGCAGCACAACATTATATAAACATCCTCAATGCAGAAGAACAAAAGTTCCAATCTGCCTTAGCCAATCAGCGCAACAAGCAAATCGGAAACAAAGAGGCTTCTATAAAGAACATGACCATGCAGCTCCAAAACAAGGAGCAAAAGATTACACAACTCCAAAAAGAAATCGAAGCTGACAAAGCAAAGATGAATAGCATGAAAGAAGAAATTTCAGGAGCTGCTGTCAAAATGGAAAAAACACAAAAGGACTTCGTCGCTTCCTACAACGCATTGGTCGGACAGATAAAAGCAGACGCAGAAAAGATTAAGCAATACTTGATGTAAATTGTTATAATTTAGAAACATCAACTTTAGAACGCAATACCTTATGATAAGCTCCAATAAAATGCTCAAGCAATACTCATAAAAAGCTTGTCTAAAGACAAAGAAACACATGGATAAGAACTTCAAACCTAAATCATTTTGGAAACGTCCCGAAGGGGTAACCGGTATGATCTTCCTCGCGGGACTACTCGTCGGAGGAGGATTCCTTTTTGTAACCGCACTACCTTTTATAGTTGCAGCGATGCAAAACGTACTTTACCTGAGCGGTATGCTTCTAGTACTAGCGGCCATCATCTACATGGTGCTCGACCCAAAAGCAAGAAACCTAGTTGGCTATATGTACAAATCTGTCATGAGATGGATCACTGGCCTTTTCGTTCAGATCGATCCTATCGGTATTTTGAAATCTTATGTAGAAGATTTGAAAAACAACTTGCGTAAAATGAATCGCCAAGTATCCCAACTTCGGGGACAGATGCACAAAATGCAGGAACTGATTCACAACAATAAAAAACAAATCGCCAGCAACCTAGACCTCGCTTCCAAAGCAAAGGAAAAAGAAAAGCGCAACATCATGATTCTCAAATCCAGAAAAGCTGGACGTTTGAAAGAATCAAATATGCGATTAGAGGATCTGTACAAAAAAATGGAAGTTCTCTACCGAGTCCTTACCAAAATGTATGAAAACTCCGAGATCATGCTGGAAGACATCAAGGATCAGGTAGAAATAAAAGAACAGGAACGTAAAGCGATCCACGCCAGTAACTCCGCCATGAAGTCTGCAATGAATATCATCCAAGGTGATAAAGACAAACGATATATGTTCGATATGGCATTGGAAGCAATTGCAGATGATGTGAGTCAGAAGGTCGGAGAGATGGAACGCTTCATGGATATGTCTGCGAACTTTATGGACTCTGTTGATTTACAAAATGGTGTATTCGAAGAAGAAGGTCTAAAGATGCTAGAGAAGTGGGAAAACGAAGGGACCTCTCTTCTACTTGGAAACGACAAACAGAATATCATCGACACCAGCGAAACCCTTGACTTGAATGAACCTGTGAAGAAACCCTTACGAGCAGACAATCATACGAATCAGTACGACTCGTTTTTTGACTAATAGCTTTGCGACCTGGTGCAGAAGAAGAGCGAGTTGGCAACAGTTCCTAAAGACAGTCGCAAAGCGGTCACAATTCCTAAAATAAAAACCCTAACAATACTTCTACAAAAATCAATTATTTCAAAAGCGGCTGTCGCAAACAAAATCACCCGACACCGCAAACCATAACTTATTAACTAAAATAAAAATGGCTCAACGACTAACAACCTTTTCCAAGTTTTTAATCACATTGCTCATCGTTGCAATCATCGGATTCGGTGCCAGATGGGCACTCCAAAATACAGAAGCCGGTCAGAAAATTGCTGAACAGGCTGAACAAGTAGACCTGGACAATGGCGAATCGACCAACAATACCAACTCCGCTCCAACGAAAAACATTCCTGCAAATTCCAACGATGTACTCACAGTTCAGGTGTTCACCTGGGGAGGAATCGCTCCTGGACTTTACTTCAACGGAGGTGGAGAACCAAACAAAAATTCAAGATTCAAAAGAGATTACGGCCTCGACGTTCGCTTTGAACTGATTGATGACTTTGATGCTTCGCGCCAAGCTTGGATCGGAGACAAAGTAGATGTTCTTAGTAATGAAGTTTCCGCAATGAATACAGAAATGGAAAGACTAGCGCCACATGATCCTCGCGTTTTCATGCAGTACGATTGGTCTCGTGGTGGTGATGCCGTAGTTGTTCGACGAGGCATCAAATCTGTGAACGACCTTCGCGGAAAGAAAGTAGCTTTTGCAGGATTTACGCCTTCAGTTACCTTTTTAGTTACCATGTTGGAATCCGCAAACATGACAATGGCTGACATCGAAGCGGTGGAAGTTCCATTGCCGACGGATGCTGCCAACGCTTATAAAGCAGGACAAGTGGATGCTGCTATCGTCTGGAGTCCAGACGACTTGACCGCTAAGCGTGAAGTTCCCGGAACAACTATTTTGCAATCTACAAGAGAAGCTTCTAACATCATTGCAGATGTATTTATGGTAAAAGATGCTTACGCAAAAGCGAATAAAGATAAGTTAGAAAAATTCTACGCAGGTTGGATGAAAGCGGTTGCTGAGATGTCTACTGTTCCTTCTAACTACAAAACAGCTGGAAAATACTTATCTGATTTCACAGGACTTCCTATGGAAGATGCCATCGGTATGATGGACAATGTTCGTTTCGTAACACATGGAGACAACAGAGACTTCATGGGACAAAACACAAGTTTCAAGGGAATGACTGGTAAACGTCTTTATGAAAAAATGGGTAGAGAATTTGAGAAACTAAAGCAAGCACCTGCTCAGCGTCCAACATGGAGACAAGTAGGCTATCCTTCTGCTATCACTGCTGCTGCCAATCTCACTGGAAATGGTTTTCAATCAGAAGGACAGAAAGCATTTAAGCCAGTAACTAAAGCTTTAGAAACAGCTCAGGAAATTGCTTCAAAGCCGATCTCAATCAGTTTCGCTTCTGCTAAATCTGAACTGACAGAAAATGCAAAAACGATCATTGATTTACAATTCGCAGAAGTTGCAAAAGCTTATTCCAACACCCGTATCCGTATCGAAGGAAATACCGACAGCGACGGAAACGATGCAATGAATCAGAAGCTTTCACTAAAACGTGCACAGTCTGTTGCAAAATACCTGACTAAGGAATATGGTATGAACTCCAATCGTTTTATCATCATTGGTAACGGAGAAGGCAAGCCTGTCCCTGGTTGTGAAAGCAACGCTACCGCTGATTGTAAAGCGAAGAATAGAAGAACGGAGTTTCAGTTAGTTGCGGGGTAGAGA
>JBGCDT010000386.1:0-16040 GCA_045105695.1 Saprospiraceae bacterium
ATCGCCACCACAACCGTAGGCGTCTACAAAAATAGTATTTGGTCCTACACCAAGTTCATTTCCACAAATTTCCATGGATTCTCCTAAGGCTGTACTGGTTCCGCCGATATTCCAAATGACTTCACAAAGCTGTCCTCCTCCAGTGCTAAGAACAGAGAATGTAGCACACTCGCCTACGCAAATTTCCGAGGGACCGTCTATGAAAATTTCCAGTGCATTTGAGGATACGGTAGCACAACTAGTAACGGTACAGCCATTACCATCAACAACAATTACGCAGTAATCTCCTACAGGCAATCCAGTGACTGTTGAAGTTGTCTGGCTGTTCCCGCCATCCCAAACATATGAGTAAGGTCCTGAACCTCCGGTAACATAAGCCTCAATTGTTCCATCCGAAGCTCCAGAGCTACTAGCCGGAGTCGCATTTAGAATTACAGTCATTGCAGAAGGTTCAAAAATATCAAAACAAGCCTCTGCGCTGCAGTTAGCAGCATCTGTTACCGTTACGCAATGCGTTCCAGGCCAGATGTTCAAAAGGTCTTCGTCGGTAGAACCATTATCCCATTGATAAGTGAATGGTGCATCGGGGCTTTGAACGGTTAAGTCTATCCACCCGTCTGAGCTCCCACCACACCAGGCATCATATGTGTCCCCATAGATTTCTATTGGGCACCTCGCAGTATTAATAACAGGTGTATCCGCTTTTGCAATAAAGGGAAAAGTGAAAATAGGAAGCAGGAGTAGAATCCAAACTGATTGCTTTTTCATATCGGGTGGTTATGATGAAAATGAAAAACGTAAAGTCAGATCGGATAACTTAGCCAGGTCTCTGGCTTTATGGATTTGTGAATATAGGGAATAAAACTTAAATTTTGTGAAGGTGGAACACGGATTTTTTGGATTCTGCGGATTTACATGGATTCTTAAAATAACTTGCTCTAAAAGATACAATCAAAATAATTTGCGTCATCTCCAAAATCCGCGTTCTGCCCTCTATTGGATGCCCATTGTCGCATTTTAGATAAAACGAATTTTCTTCTGACAGTTTTATTTATATAAAAATAATACTGATGTGTATTCTGAGGTTTTACTTTTGAAAATGTCGCTTTTAAACTTTTACTTTTTACAACCAAAAACCTCCCACTATGAAGAATGTAATACTATTGTTAGCAATTTTCTTATCCGCTAATATTGCTTTCGCACAAAACAGTTCCGCACTGTATTCTACTCCACAAAATTCGCCACAATCAGTAGCTGCTACTTTTGCAGAATTCGAGCAAACGGTCTTTACAGAATCAGATGTTAGTACTATTATTTCCACTTATATAGAAATGGCAAAAAAGCAAAAAGATGCTGGTCATTTATCAGAAGCAGCTGTATTTTATGAACGTGCTTTTGTATTGGCGGAAGAATATTATCAGACACAACCAGGTAAGAAAAATCCACTGGAACAAATACGCAACAGCTATCAATCCATGCTGGCTATCTGCGGAGCGAAACGAAACAACTCTGGAGTAGTCAATGCACTGAATTATCTACAACGATCTAAGAACAATCGCTTTACACAAGGGAATACTTTGTCCCAAGAGAAGGTCGTCGCTTCCTTTTTTCTGGATGCTACAGAACCTGCAAAACCTGCTCAACCAAGCTTTACTACTATTGGAAATTTTAAAATTACAAAAGCTACTAGTCTACGAAGAAAAGCCACCCATAAATCAAAAGTGCTTCAACGCTTGCCTGTCGGCAAAAGCGTAGCCGTTTTGGAGAAAACCAACAAACACTGGTGGAAAGTAAATATTGACGGGCGAGAAGGCTATGTAAAAGCATTGTTATTGCAATAAATGTTCAGGGGAACTGCCAGCATGGTTTGGTGATATTTTCTATAGTGTTGCCAGCCATGCTTCTATTATATATCACAGAAATTACACAGAACAGATTACTTGTTTTCTTTTGCTAAATTTACAGTCGCAAAAGAGAACACCAATGAACGACTACCAACTCATCTGCTCCGATATAGACGGAACACTCTTGAATAAAGAGCGGCAATTGTCGAAGCGAACCATTCAGGTTTTTCGACAACTGAAAAACCAAACGCCCATCGTATTGATCTCCTCTCGAATGCCGCTAGCCATGCGGCACTTACAAGTTGAACTAGACATTCAACTTCAGCCACTGATTGCCTACAACGGTGGCCTAGTCATGGATTACAAAAACGATGATGTAAATGTATTGTTATCAATTCAAGTTCCGATGACGATTACAGATGCGCTGCTGGATTTCGTTTCTACAACAACTATCCACACCAGTCTTTACAATGCTGATGAATGGTATGTTCCTCAAATGGATTATTGGGCAAACCGAGAAATGAACAACACCAAAGTCAAACCTGAGGTAGCAGACCTAAATCACATCTCACAACAGTGGAAAGACAAAAACCTAGGACCACACAAAATCATGTGCATGGGAGAAGCCGCGGAAATTCAGTCGCTGGAAGATTGGATAAACTCCAATTACTCAAAGCAACTAAACGCCTATCGTTCCAAACCAACCTACTTGGAAATCTCCAGCAAACAAATTTCAAAACTATCAGCTCTCAATTTTCTACTCGATAAACAATTCGATATTCCACTCAATAAAGTCATTGCTTTTGGAGACAACTACAACGACATTGAAATGCTTCAAGGTGTAGGCCTAGGAGTAGCCGTTCAAAATGCGAAAGAAGAAGTCAAAGCCGTAGCAGACAGAATCACTTTGAGTAATATTGAAGATGGAGTGGCCGCTTTCTTTTCAGAAATTTCTTCATAACGGCTTTAGTAATTATAACAAATGAGTGATCTGAATATTCTTCTTTTTTATGGTTGGTGGCAGTTGACCGTTTGTCTTTTTGCTTTCTTAGCATTGATGGCTATTTGGTATCATATCGGAAGGAAGCAGAATGATTTTGGTCAGGTTTGGTTAGGACTTTCGATTCTGTGTTGGTCTTTATCGGGAGGACTGGAGATTTGTTTTGCACAAATGGCTTTGAATGGAACGGTTACGAATTCAGCGTTTTTAGAAGGTGGTCGAAGTATTTTGTCATTACTCAATAGCCTGTTCATTTTGTTGTCGCTGCCCTGGTTCCGATATATTCCACCTTTGCTTTCTTCTTTTATAAAATCGAAGCATTGGACGCTAATTGTGGGATTACCATTTGTGTTTTCTCTGTTGCCTACGGCAAGTAAATTAATCAGTAGTCAATCGCCTGGGATGATGAGCGAATTGGATGTTTATTATTCTGTGTTGACCTTAGCTATTTTGGGTTATGTGCTTTGGGAATCTTTTCAGAAAAGGCGACTGACGATGTTGGCCTACTTATCGGTGGCTTGTATCCTGATTACCTTTGTGGCTCAGGTTTATAAACTGACGGATTTACAAATCAATCAGATTCTGCTTGCCGCTATTTTCAAGTCAGCGCTGATTATGATTTTCTTTGCACTAGCACTGAGCTGGGTCAAGGATCTTTCAGAGGTTTTGCAAATTGAACCTTCAAATATTTTCCTACAACTAGTCAAGCAAAAAAACGAAAAGAAGAAAATCGAACATCTCGTCCACGCCAAAGGCATTACAGATAACAATTATATTACATTACCTCTAAGCCCTTCTCAATACAATCTTCTCCACCTCTTCGTACAACGAAAAAAAATAGATACCGACGGCTGGCTAGACATCAAACCAAAGTCTGAAACACGCACCGCTCGCGTCTACGACATCAAAGACTACAACGAAATCAGACGCCTCCTCAACGCCCTACTCGACGGCCTCTACGGCAAAGACTCTTGGAGCAAAACACAGCATGAGCAACCGCTAAGAGCTGCTCTTTTTGAACTCTCTTCTAACCGAGAGGGAAAGGTGAAGCTGCGAGTACCGGAGGGAAATCTGGTTATTCGGGAGACGTTCTGAGTTGCCGTAAAAAGAAGAACGGGGCCTGCCTAGAAGTTGCTGTACAATGTAGTCCTTTTAGGATGAAGCGGATTTTTTGGGTTTTCACTGATAATGTATTTTACTTTTTTTTGTAAGTCTGATAAAATCCGCACCAGCCTTCAGGTCATCACCAAAATCCGCGTTCCTCTTCAAACCCCTCTGTAAATCCAAAAATGTCAGTAAGTCTCCTACCGACAAATACAAACCATTTCCGACCAATCTGGCTAATAATCAGCACTTTATACAATTTCACGTCACTTTTTAAAATTAAAACAATGAGTTACGATGAAACCACTGTACAAGTCTACTTTAGCTTTCTTTACAAGCTTAATTCTTTTTATCCATTCAATTTCAGCTCAAGCCGCAAATGATTCTAGAGGTATTGATGAACTAATTAATGATGCCTTCATGCCTTTTGCAGTCGCTTGGGAGAACCTCATCTTCACGAGTATCAGTATTGGAACTTATGATATTCCCATTGTCCTAATCGTTTTAATCGGAGGAGCTTTGTTCTTTACTTTTTACTTCCGTTTGATCAATCTCAGAAAGATGCCCTTGGCCATTCAAATTGTACGAGGTAAGTACGATCATTTAGAAAAAATTCCAGAACGAAAAGGACCACCTGCTGTCCACGAATTGGATGGAGACATTGTGGGTACAATAAAAGATGAATCCATCCACGGAGAGGTGAATCACTTCCAAGCTTTGACAACGGCAGTATCAGGTACAGTCGGTCTGGGGAACATTGCAATGGTTGCTGTTGCTATCTCTGTAGGAGGTCCGGGAGCTACCTTTTGGATGATTGTAGAAGGATTGTTAGGGATGTCTACCAAAATGGTGGAATGCACTTTGGGGGTTCGCTATCGAGATATCAGTTCTGATGGACAAGTCTTTGGAGGACCAATGTATTATCTGTCCAGAGGATTGAAAGAGCAAGGCTTTGAGTGGTTGGGAAAAATACTTTCTGTTGTCTTTGCAGTACTTTGTGTTGGAGCCTCTTTCGGAGGAGGGAATGCTTTTCAGTCTAATCAAGCTGCCGCTCAAATTATCAGTCGTTTCGACTTAGAAAGTGCTGCGTCGGGAACTATTATTGGTTGTGTAATAGCATTGTTAGCAGGCGTTGTGATTATTGGTGGCATTAAGCGAATTGCAAAAGTGACAGAGAAGGTCGTTCCGTTTATGGCGTTGTTTTATGTAGGGTCAGCGTTGTTTATTTTGATTGTCAATTATCAATTAGTAGACGATGCCTTTCGGCTAATTTTTCAAGAAGCCTTTTCTCCCAGAGCGACCATTACTGGTGGAATTATTGGCGTAATGATTCAAGGGTTTAGGAGAGCTGCTTTTTCCAACGAAGCAGGTGCAGGTTCAGCAGCCATTGCCCACGCAGCTGTGAATACCAAACACCCGGCCTCTGAAGGATTAGTTGCTTTACTGGAACCTTTGATCGATACGGTTATCATTTGCACAATGACAGCTTTAGTCATTATTATTTTTAATATGGAAACTATTTTTCAGTATGGAGATGTAGTAGATAACGAGGCTTTGCTGGTTGCAACTGGAGAGCGAGTCGGCGGAGTGAATTTGACCTCTATGGCTTTCGATCATTCCATCCCTGGTTTTTCATATGCGCTTGCAATAGCTGTTGTGCTCTTTGCTTTTTCAACCATTTTGTCTTGGTCATACTATGGATTGCAATCCTGGAAATTCCTTTTTGGCAGAAGTAGAATGGCAGATATGACTTACAAAATTGTGTTTCTGCTTTTCACAATACTTGGGTCAGCAGTCACTATGGACGCCGTCATTAAGTTTTCGGATGCTATGATTCTAGCTTTGGTCTTCCCGAATATGATAGGCTTGTTCTTCCTGTTTCCGCTGGTGCGAAAGGAGTTGGACGGGTATTTTGAGTTTTTGAAAAAATAAAAAGACTTGACTCGGTTCACTGTGGTGTAAGCAGCGGTGAACCAAATCAAGTCTTTTATTTTAACCACATTTTTCAACAATAAGCGATTAGATTATTAGCAAATCCATTCACTCATTCTTTTAAAAAATTAGTTGTTACTATCTAGGAATACGCAAAGTCTGCCCAGGGTAGATCAAGTTAGGATCTTTCAACATCGGCTTGTTTGCTTCAAAGATTTTCTTATATTTCATTGGATCTCCATATAAAGCCTTTGCGATCTTTGACAAAGAATCGCCACGCTTCACGGTGTAGAATTCTGCTTGTTTCTTAGATTCTTTCTTTACCGTCAATCGGTCGTCTACGTTAGATACGCCACCTACATTACCAAGTGCAAGAACTACTTTTTCACGATTGGTTTGATTGGCCACCTCTCCGTGTACAGTTGCTGTTTCGCCATCAAAATCGATATCCAGGTTTTTCACCTTTAGTCCCATTGAATCAATCACTCCTTTAAGGAGAATTACTTTTTGTCTGTTCAGAATGTCCTCTTCCATTTTCTTTATTTCAGGAGTAGACACTTCTTTAGCATTTTTCTTAGTGAGCACCTTGGCTCCGGCATTTTTTAAAAAGGAAAATAAACCCATGATAATCAGTTTGTTATTTGTTTAATGAAAATATGCTGCAAAGCTAAATAATTGTACAGGAATGGCGAATTTTATTTGAGGAAAGTTCGCGCTGTCGCTTTCTGGCGGCAGTGAGAATTCTTTTCTACCAACCCACGTAGGAAAACCTCGCGCTGCGATTTCTAAAAAATTGCGGTGAGCGTTGTTTTCCGTCCAAGGCAAATCAACCTCTTTTTAAATAGATAATTATCCTCTCTATATCTTTTACTCACCACTCAAAAACTTCCCATACGCGAAAAGAACTCGCATCGCAATTTTGAAATTGCAGCGCGAGCTTTTCGCTAGCCGAATCACGCTTGAAGGCTTTTAATTTTCATTTTCAATAAACTCAAATCCAACCACATTGGCGCATCATTTGACCTACTCAATCTGATATGAGGACCATTCGGAATATAAATGAGTGCAATTAAAAAACAAACTAACTAATATAACTACGAACATTCATCTACAAATCACTGATTAACAGTAGTTTAATCTTACCGAAAACCTCCTATCCACAAAAAAGCTAATATTCAATATTTACTTACGTGCAATGACATGTTTAGTGTAAAACGTGTATATTTGCGACGTTTTTTCTAAACTTTTTCTAATCATTAAATTTTTTAACAATGCAAGGTAAAGGAATCGTAAAGTTCTTCCTTATCGTATTGTCTCTGTTCTGTCTTTTGCAATACTTCTACATGTTCCCTACCAGGAGCGTAGAAGCTAACGCAGAAGCAGCTGGAAGTGCAGCATCAGCTCGCGCACTAGCCGCAGGGAAATCCGACGAAGTACAAAGAAACGCTGAAAAAGAGGCGCGATCTTCCTATCTGGACTCGATGTCCAGTGAAGTTATTTTTAGCATTCCACTCCTCAAAAAGTATACTTATGAGGATATGAAGAATGCCCAATTGGCCTTAGGGCTCGACCTAAAAGGTGGAATGTCTGTCGTTCTACAGGTTGATTTAAGAGAGTTCATTAGAACACTCGCCAGGGACTCGAAAGATCCCGCATTGATAGAAAAAGCATTAGAAAAAGCTGCTCTCGAACAACAAAGTACTCAATCTGATTTTGTAACACTTTTCGCAAGAGCTTACAAAGATGTAGGTGGCGGAAATTTAGCGGAAGCTTTCAACAGATCTGAAGTCTTAGGTGATGAAATCAAATTTGATACACCTGACTCTGAAGTGGTTACCATCCTCCGTGCTAAAGCGGACGAAACAGTTGACCTGACTTACAAGCAATTGAAAGAACGTATCGATGAACTCGGTGTCGTTCAACCAAACGTATCTTTGGATGCAGCAAGAGATTTGATTATCGTAGAACTACCTGGTATCAGTAATCCGGAACGTGCGCGTAAATTCTTAGAAACAACTGCAAAGTTGGAATTCTGGAATGTATATCGAATCAACGACCGTATGAATGGTTCAGGTGCTGGTGTATTACAACTTTTAGCGCAAGCAGATAATAAGCTAAGCAGATCGCTAGCTGGTGATACCTCTAAACTAGAAGACGTAAAAGAAGTACTTTCTATCAAAGCAGATTCTTCTTGGACTTACGCTTATGATGGGGCAGGTAACATCAACGATTCTACTTTAGCTGTCCGTTACGATACGACTTTCGTAGGTGATGACTCTTTCGGAAACGAAGGGCCATTATTGAAGATGCTCACGCTAAATAATTCTTCAGCTGCTGGTTTGGCAATGCCAATCACAGTTGTAGGTACTGCTGAAAAGAACAAGATCAAGCAAATCAATAAGTTATTAGCTGATCCTACTGTAACTGGATTACTTCCTAAGGACTTAGCTTTCAAATGGTCTCATAAGCCAGCTGCTGGTTATGGAGAAGTTGTCGAAGGAGCTAAAGATCTTTATGAACTATATGCCATCAAAAAGGAAAAAGGAACAGATGATCCTCCTTTAGCTGGTGATGTGGTCACTAAAGCAAGTGCTGCTCCGGACCCGACTTCTGGTCAGATTGCCGTATCACTTCAGATGAGTGGTGCAGGTGCGAAGACTTGGGGACAGCTTACGACTAAAGCCGCGAACGACAACAACCGTGAGTTCGCTATCGTATTGGATGACAGAGTCGTATCAGCTCCATCTGTAAGACAGCCAATTTTGCAAGGTAGTTCTTCCATTACTGGAAACTTCACGCAAACAGAGGCAGAGGATTTATCTAAGATTTTACAGATTGGTAAATTACCTGCGAAGATTTCTATCCTTCAGGAATCCTTAGTTGGACCATCTTTAGGAGCGGAAAACATCTCTCGTTCGATCACCTCTTTATTGATTGGGTTCGGATTGGTATTCCTTTTCATGATCTTCTACTATGGTACAGGTGGTATAGTTTCTATCATTGCACTATTACTAAACATCTTCTTCATCTTCGGTATGTTGGCTAGCTTCGGTACAGTACTGACCTTGCCAGGTATTGCAGGTATCGTACTGACCATCGGTATGGCCGTTGATGCCAACGTAATCATTTACGAAAGAATACGAGAAGAGCTTCGAGCTGGTAAGTCCTTGTTAATGTCTATCAAAGACGGATTCCAACACTCTTACTCTGCCATCATTGATGCCAACGTAACGACTGTTGCTACTGCTATGATCCTAGCCTACTTCGGTATGGGACCAATCAAAGGTTTCGCAATCGTATTGATTATTGGTGTATTCTGTTCTTTGTTTACTGCCGTTTTAGTTGGTCGTATGATCATCGACTGGTGGACTGTTGACAAAGGCAACAACATGACTTTCTGGACAGGCGCTTCTCAGAACGCTTTCGCAAATATGAGTATCGACTGGTTGAGCAAGCGTAAGATTGCTTACGTCATCTCTGGTTTGATCATCGCTTTGGGTATTGGCTCTATGGCTACTAAAGGTTTCGACCTTGGGGTAGATTTCAAAGGTGGATACTCTTACAACATTCAGTTTGATCAAGACCAGCAAGTAAGTGCCGACGGACTTCGTGACGCACTGACTACGAGCTTCGGTTCTGCACCAGTTGTGAAAGAAGTAAGTACAGATAATACTTTCAACGTAGTAACCAGCTACAACATTGATGATATCAATGAAGGCGCTGCGGACAAAGTAATGATGAAATTGCACGAAGGTGTAAATGCAGCCGTAGGTGGTGGCATTGCACTGAATGATTTCAAAGATCCAGCAACTAAGAAAGGTGCTCGCGTAAATCAGTCCAGTAAAGTAGGACCGACCATCGCAGACGACATCAAGACGAGTTCGCTTTACGCAACGATCTTTGCACTACTCTTCATCTTCTTGTACATCTTCTTGCGTTTCAGCAAGTGGCAGTACAGTGCGGGTGCAGTAGCAGCATTGTTCCACGATACATTAATTGTATTGAGTATCTTCTCTATCTTCTGGGGAATTTTACCATTCTCTTTGGAAGTGGATCAGGCATTCATTGCAGCGATCCTAACTGTGATTGGTTACTCGATTAACGATACGGTAGTTGTATTCGACCGTATTCGTGAGTACATGAACAGTTACACTGGTAAGACTAAAGAAGAAGTAATTAACCTTGCGGTAAACAGTACGGTTTCTCGTACCGTGATTACCTCGTTGACTACCTTGTTTGTGGTTGCGATCTTGTTGTTCTTCGGAGGAACGAGTATCCGTGGATTTGCTTTCGCATTATTCGTGGGTATCATCGTAGGTACATACTCTTCTATCTTTATTGCAACGACTATTATGTCTGACCTGACTGGTGACATCACCATGAAGGCAGCTAAAACGAAGAGCAGCTTTTCTAAGGCGGCGGCTAAGTAAGCCCTGTTTTAGTAGCTAATACTTTTCTATAGAAATCCCGAATCTGCGCTTGCAGGTTCGGGATTTTCTTTTGGATTTTGCATTGTTCAATTCAGGCTGTTCCTACGGAACGCTTTAACGCACCACCTCGTGGTGCTATAGACAGATTGTTCCCATGGAACATTTTTCAAGGTTGTAAACACAAAAAAAAACCCCAATCATATTAAATTTCAAAAAAATATTAAAAAAATCATATTTATTTTAATCGAAATCTGTTTTTGGCATTGTACTTGCTTTTAGAGTGAATGTAAGTTTTGGTTAAAAAATTGTAAGATTCGTTTCCTAAGCCCGGTTTGTAAAAACCGGGCTTTGTTTGTTTTGGGAAGTGATGTCGATAGAATTAAGCCTATTTCCACTATTTGCTTTTAGAATAAATCCAAACTTTACCTATCCATTCTACAGCAGCTTCACTACAAACAATTTCCATAAAAATCTATTTACATATTGGTTTTACAACGGACTATAGAATATCATCCTTAGTCTATTATAGATATGAATACTTACTAGTGATAAATACTGCTACCATTCCATGCTAAAAATCGCCTTCTCCCCCATCTACAAATACCAACTCCCTCCAGGCCACCGCTTCCCGATGGATAAATACGAACTCCTGCCAGAGCAGCTCCTCTACGAAGGAACCATCACAGAGGACAGCTTCTTCCATCCAGAAGCACTATCGGAAGAATTGATTCTACTAACACATGACGAAGCCTATTGGCGAAAGCTGCAGAACCTCGAACTCTCCGCTAAAGAGATCAGAAAAATCGGTTTCCCTCTTTCAGAAAATCTCGTTCAGCGAGGAAGACATATTTCACAAGGAACAATCGACTGCGCACTGCATGCTCGCGAACATGGCGTAGCAATGAACATCGCTGGTGGCACACACCATTCTTTTACTGATCATGGCGAAGGTTTTTGCTTGCTCAACGACATTGCCATCGCAGCTAATTTTTTACTAAAAGAAAAACACTCCAAGCAAATTCTAGTCGTCGATTTAGATGTCCACCAAGGAAATGGAACCGCTCAGATTTTTGAAAACGAAGATCGGGTCTTCACCTTCAGCATGCATGGTGCAAAGAATTATCCGCATAGAAAAGAACAATCAAACTTAGACATAGGTCTACCAGATAATACGGAGGACGACTATTATCTAAGAACTTTGAAGTTCACTTTACCACGTCTGATTGATGAAGTAAAACCAGATACTATTTTTTACTTATCTGGCGTAGATGTCTTAGCTTCTGATAAATTGGGTCGCTTGGGCATGACGATGGATGGTTGCAAAGAGCGAGATCGTTTTGTATTGGAAACCTGCAAAGCCTACCAGCTACCTGTGGCGGTAAGCATGGGCGGTGGCTACTCCGAACGCATCGCAGACATTGTGGAAGCCCATGCAAATACCTTTAGAATGGCGCAGGAGATTTTCTTTTAATTAAGCTTTGTTATCTTCGTTGAGAAAACAAAAAACATACTTAATCTTGAGCGATTCCTTTTTCCCAGATACACAAGCCGGCAGCTACATCAACGTCATTCTACCCATTGCGATTCCTAAAGCATACACCTACCAAGTACCTCCGACTTTGGAGACGGTCCCGCTACAACCAGGAATGAGGGTGGAAGTCCCTTTTGGAAAAAGTAAAATCTATGCAGCAATGGTTACGGAAGTCCATGATCGTCCGCCGGAGGTTTATAAAGCCAAAGCAATTCTATCTATTATTGATGAAGAGCCAATCGTATTTCCAATTCAATTGAAACTCTGGGAATGGATGGCCACCTACTACGGTTGTACGCTCGGAGAGGTGATGAATGCTGCGCTTCCAAATGGTTTTAAACTAACTAGCGAAACGGTTTTGATGCTCAGCCCCGTTTACGATGATGATTATAAAGGACTGAAGGATAAAGAGTTTATGATCGCAGAGGCACTGCATCATCAGCAGGAGTTGACCATTGCAGATGTCAGAAATATACTTGGGCAAAAGTCTGTCAGTAATGTTGTAAAACGATTGTTAGAAAATCGAGTCATTTACATAAAAGAAGAACTCAAAGAAAAATATACCCCTAAGAAAGTCATCTGTCTCCGCTTTCAGGAACCTTATTTATCGCAACCCGAAGCACTGGAAGAGGCTTTTGATTTACTGAGTCGATCTACCAGACAAGTAGAAGCTTTGATGGCAATGATTCAATTAAACAGGGAACAATCCTACGTCAAGCGTATTGAGTTAGTGAAAGCGGCCAATACCAATGTCGGTGTAATTGATGCTTTAATTAAAAAAGGAATTATAGAAAAATACAACAGAGAAGTCAGTCGCCTCGGTGCTTACGAAGATGTGGTCGTAGACAATTTGCCGCTGACCGATCAACAAGTTCGTGCTCTGAAGGAAATCAAAGATTCTTTCCAAGAAAAACATGTCGCACTACTCTTCGGAGTAACGGGTAGTGGTAAAACCAGAGTCTACATGGAGTTGATTCAAGAGGCGATTGACAAAGGCGAGCAAGTTTTATATCTACTTCCTGAGATTGCATTGACAACACAATTGGTCGGAAGACTACAAAGGATTTTTGGTGACAATGTCACTGTTTTCCACTCCCGACTTAGTAATGACGAGCGAGTAGAAATGTGGAAAGCTGTTCACAAAGGAAAGTCCATCGTCATGGGTGCAAGGTCCAGTTTATTCATGCCTTTCAAAAACCTGGGACTCATTATCGTAGACGAAGAACATGACCCTTCGTTCAAACAATTTGAACCTGCGCCTCGCTACAACGCCAGAGATACCGCTATCTACTATGGTCATTTAGCGAAAGCGAAAGTAATCCTAGGAACAGCAACTCCCGCTTTGGAGACTTTCTACAATGCGCAAAAAAATAAGTACGGTCTGATTAACATGGAGGAAAGATTCGGCGGAATCGAAATGCCAGAAATCCTAATTGTAGACATGAAAGCGGAGACGCTGAATAGTACTAAGAAATCCCACTTCAGTTCTGTACTCCTCAAAGAATTAGAAGAAGCTCTAGGTCGAAAAGAGCAAGCCATTTTATTTCAAAACAGAAGAGGCTACTCCCCTACTGTCTTTTGTGGAACTTGTGGTTGGAGCAGCAGTTGCATCAATTGCGATGTGACCTTGACCTACCATAAATTTTCGCATGACCTGCGTTGCCATTACTGCTCTTACAAAACGGCGATTCCGGTCTCTTGCCCTGCTTGTGGGCATACGCCTTTGGCAGAGCGTGGCTTTGGAACAGAGAAAATCGAGGATGAGTTACAAATCTATTTACCGGATGCTCGAATTGCAAGAATGGATTTTGATACCGTTAGAGGTAAGTATGCTTTCGCAAAATTGATTAATGATTTTGAAGAAAATAGAATTGATGTTTTGGTGGGAACACAGATGGTTACTAAAGGTTTGGACTTTGACAATGTTGGGGTCGTAGGCGTTTTGAGTGCAGATCAATTGGTACAGTTTCCAGATTTTCGTTCAACGGAAAGAGCCTTCCAGCTCATCACTCAGGTCAGTGGCCGCGCAGGTCGAAAACGCAAACAAGGGCGCGTCGTCATACAAGCTTATAACACTGCTCTTCCGATTCTGAATGAAATTTATCATTACGATTATTCACGTTTTTTCAAAAGAGAAATCGAAGAAAGAAAGCTTTTCAAATATCCACCATATACTCGGCTCATCGGCATTACACTAAAGCACAAAAAAATAAATTTACTCAACGAAGCCACAAAGGTTTTTGCACAAGTGCTAAAAGAAAAACTCGGACAACGGGTACTCGGCCCCACAATTCCTGGCGTTTCCAGAATCAGAGGTCTGTACCTTATCACCATGCTCATCAAACTAGAACGCAACAATAAAGTCATCAACGGTACTAAAAATTTAATTGCTAAAGCGACGGAGCATATGCGCTCGCAGAAGGGGTTTTCGAGTGTGCGGGTTTTGGTGGATGTTGATCCGGTTTAGGTTTTTTAATAGGTGAATTTTGAAGGATTGAAGGATTGAATGGCGCTCAGTTCTCGGGCTCCGCAGGAGCTACGGTCGAAGGCCCCTTCAATCCTTAAGAACTCAACTCCCCCAACACCCGCTTCACCTCCGCCACATCCGTCTCCCAGTAAGCACTCGCAAACAAATCAGGCTTATCCACGTCCAGTGATTTCTGCTTCGTTCTTTTTGCCGAAAGGTGAAAATTTGTTGCTTTTGTAAAGTCCGCCAGTGATTTGACATTAAGCGCATGGATACCTGCGCCAGGCATAATATCGATTCTGCCGTTTGCTTTTTCTACCAATTGGCGAAGCAATTCCTGACCTTCTACCGCAGTTGGAGCCTGACCAGAAGTTAAAATCGTATGAAAGCCCAAATCGATTAATTGCTCCAAAGCTTCAAATGGTTTGGGAATTAAATCAAAAGCCCGGTGAAAAGTGAGAGACATTCCATTTGCAATTTTTATTAGCTCTTTGATATTGCGAGTATCAATGCTTCCGTCTTGGAGTAGTAAACCAATCGCAAGTCCATCTGCTCCACATTCTCTGGAGAACATAATATCACGTCTCATCAAACCTACTTCAACGGTAGAATAACAAAAGTCACCAGCTCGTGGTCGAATCAAGATATGTACTTTTGTAAGATGATTGTTATAAGCCTTATGTAAGGTTTCGCAAGTGAGCTGAATAGTGGCGGCGGAAGGAGTCAGTCCACCGGTTTCCAAACTACTACATAGCTCTACGCGATTTGCACCTGCGAGCTGGGCATTCATGGCAGAAGAGAAGGAATTAGCACAAATTTCTAACAACATTATCACAAGTGTTATTTGGTTTATTGTTTTAAAACAATACTTTTGTTAGCGTGTTTTTGTAAAGTTAACTAAGATCATTTCCAAAATACGAAAACCCAAAATTAAAAATAATATATATGCGCTCAGTAAGCTTAATAACTTGTTTTCTTCTGATTTTCATGGCTTGTGAAAAAAGTCCAAAGAGTAACTTCAAACCACTCGATCTATTATCTCACGGATTACCCATCACTATACAGGCTCCTGAAAACCCAGAGGTAAAAGTGACAGACATGACTGTGATGAAAGATATCACCGTAAAGAAAGGGGAAGATTACAACATTCAGATCTACAGCAGTGCTGCCACCTCTACTGATGTAAGCCGAGTAAAGACGGAGCACCTGAATGAAGTCAAATCAAATCCTTTTTTCAAAAAGGTAATTACAGATAATCCTAATGGATTTGTCTACGAAAAGCAGATAGACAGTACAATGACTTACGGCTTCAAATATGTTCATATTCAAGGTGATCAGGAATTCATTTTCCAAAACGGAATTTTGGGGATCTACAGCTTAGATCAGGTGAACAATATGTATGATGCGGTTCAGCAAAAGTAAGATAGATTCAATTTTCATTGCTTTTTAAGCAAAAAAATAGGCCGCAAACGATTGTTAGCGGCCTATTTTTTTGTTTTTTTCGAAGCGTTTCTATGCTTGCTTTCCAGTGATTTCGTAACTAAAAAGGCATAGTATGACTAAGAAAATGCTTAAAATAATCATGGGCTTAAGGTATTAGTGGATTAATATGTTCTCTCTCTTTAACGGAAGATACGTTTTCAAAGTTCAATCTGGTTTGGTCGGAATCTGGTTATTTTCGGAAATGTAGTTTGGGGGACAGGTTTGTTTTTTTTGGGAGAGATTTTTTTTT
>JBGCDT010000387.1:0-10152 GCA_045105695.1 Saprospiraceae bacterium
TATCAATGAATGTTGAAGATTCTTGTACGGAATTTTTTTGTTGAATTTTTGAATCTTGTTCCGTTTCAGATGACTTATATAAACGAGTATCGTAGACAGTATTTCCATATAGGAAAAAGGAAATCAAGTTAAATAGTATTATAAAGCAGATAGGAGTTACAAATTTTTTCAAGATAGAGTTTATCATTTTGATCTGTTTTAAGTTACCGATTTTCCTCGAATAGAAATTCGAGGAAAACAAGTATCAGAATAACTAAAGATTAGCTTGATTGTTTGCCTAAAAAATCACAAATCACCCAACAGCGGCCTCACCACCACTTCCTCCACTACAGCCGAAGGTCCCATTTCATAAGCCCCTAACACTGCTTTTGCAATATCCTCCGCCTGCATCAATCGACTCTCCGGCAGATCAACACCTGCCCAGGAATTCGACCAGGTCGCCCCAGGCAGAATTGCTGTTACTTTAATAGATTTCTCTTTCAATTCCTCCCGAAGCACTTTGGAAAAACCAAGTAGCGCAAATTTAGAAATGCTGTAAGAGCCGCCATTTGGATAAGCAATCAAACTAGCGATGGAGCAGATGTTGAAAATGTGTCCTTTCTTATGCGCGTGCATGAGCGGTAGTAAAGCTCTGGTCAAGTAGTATGCGCTGTAGAGGTTGGTCTCAATCATTTGCTCAAGCATGCCGTTTTCCTCTTTTGCCAATTCTCCAGGAATAAAAACGCCCGCGTTGTTTACGAGTACATCAATGGTTCCCCACTGTGATTTTACATAATCGGCAAATTCGAGAACGGAAGCTTTGTCGCCCATATCCGTTGCCTTGGTGAGCACTTTTATGGTAGGATACGCTTTCGCAAAATCAGCCTTCATGCTTTCTAAGTCAGCGGCGGTCCTTGAATTGATGGCGAGGTCTGCACCTCTTTCGGCGAAGGCGGCAGCTATTGCTCGACCTATTCCTTTTGTTGCTCCTGTGATGATTACTTTCATTGTATATTTTTTTAAAGGTAGAAGATGGTTGAAAAGGGTAGGATAGTGTAGAAGAGGGTTTCTCGCGATTGTTGGAATTGTATTGATGGGATACGAAATAAGAGAAACCCTTTTCCACCCATCTCCCTCTTCCGCCCTTTTCTACCCTCTCTCCCCTTCAAAATAATCCTTGTCTTTTCAAATGATTTGCATATTTTTGCCCCCTTCTAAGGCGAACACTTCTTGTTATATGCCGTTTAGCCTAAAGTACAGCACAAAGGCGAAGGTATCATTCTAGTACTTTTTGTCCAAAGCTGCCATCAAACAAATATGAATTTTAATTTCTTATACCATTTTGGTCGTTATGTTTTACTGATGCGTTCGGCGTTGTCCAGGCCAGAGAAGTTTTCCATGTATTGGAAGGAGACGATGCGGCAGATGAATGACATTGGTATCGGTTCTTTAATTATTGTCGGACTGATAGCTGTGTTTATTGGAGCGGTGACGGCGGTGCAGTTTGCTTATCAGTTGCAGGATAGTTTTGTGCCTCGGTATTACATCGGGTACATTGTTAGAGATAGTACGATTATAGAATTGGCCCCTACAATTACTTGTTTGGTACTAGCAGGGAAGGTGGGGTCTAATATTGCAGCGGAGATTGGAGGGATGCGACAGAAGGAACATATTGATGCGATGGAGATCATGGGGGTGAATACGGCAGCTTACCTTATTATGCCTAAGGTGATTGCAGCGATGTTTGTGATTCCAATGTTGGTTTCCTTAGCGGCAATCATCAGTATCTCTGGAGGTTATGTTTCTTCAGTAGCTACAGGTTTGATTACGGATGCGGAATACATCCAAGGGGTGCGTTCTTTCTTTGAACCTTATTATGTTTTTATGATGTTTGTGAAAGCATTGGTATTTGCTTTTATTCTGACGACGGTCTCTTGCTTTCAGGGATATTATGTGAAAGGTGGTTCTATAGAATTAGGGCAGGCGAGTACACAGGCTGTCGTTTATAGTGATATTTTGATTTTACTTTCTGATTATTTAATCGCCCTTATTCTTACTCAATAAGTCTCCAATATGATCAGAGCAGAAAACATACGTAAATCATTCGGAGATACAGAGGTCCTAAAGGGCTTGGATCTTACTTTCAGAAAAGGGAAAACCAATCTAATTATAGGTCGAAGTGGAGCAGGTAAAACGGTAATGCTGAAGATACTGGTTGGATTAATGCAACCTACCAGTGGTTCCATTTGGTATGGAGATACAAATTTCTCTGCTCTTAACAGCAGGGAGATGCGGGCCATCAGAATGAAGATCGGAATGCTTTTCCAAGGTTCTGCATTATTTGATTCTATGACTGTAGAGGAAAATATCCGATTTCCGTTGGACATGTTTACCAACAAAACAAAAAAAGAAAAACTAGACCGAGTGAACTACTGTCTTGAGAGAGTAGAGCTCTCAGGTAACAATGATAAATTTCCTTCTGAAGTTTCAGGTGGTATGCAAAAGCGGGTAGGTATTGCCCGATCCATCGTCCTCGGACCAGAATACCTCTTCTGCGACGAACCCAATTCTGGGCTTGATCCAAAGACCTCTCTCCTCATTGATGAACTCATCAAAGACATTACCATCGAAAACAACATTACTACTATTATCAACACTCACGATATGAACTCTGTAATGGAGATAGGTGATCATATCTATTTGCTTCATTTAGGTGAGTTGGGTTGGGAAGGCAGTAAAGATGAAGTTCTAGATTCTGATAATGAATTACTTCAAGCCTTTATTTTTGCCTCTCCATTTTTGCAACGGTTGCGAGATGCAGCTTTGGGTAGTAAGTAAAACACATTAGTAAAACCAAAATATTTAACATCTCTTCACGTAACATCTTCTTCATAGACAAGTAAAACGAATAGAACAATCATACTACACATTATTCGTAAACACTTGATTATGAAGACTCCCACGACATATACACCTTACTATCTAAGCCTTTCATTAGCTATTGTTTTTGCAGCTATGTTCGCAATTACAAATTCGCAGTCAAAAGACAACTATGTTATTGCTACCTCTGAAAATGGCTCTCGTGTAAATCAGCCTGGTCCGACTATCAAGAAGAATACAACACCCACCATTATACAAGGAACTCCCGTTTTTTTTAAAGGAAGATGTACGTGAAGAAATCGTAGCTCATTCTGACAAAAGAAATGTGAGCCAGAGTTCTTCCATCTCTGAAACAGCGTGGATGAGCCAACACATCACCATGGAATCAGAACCTGAAAATGACAAATCACCTTATCTCGTATTAGCTGGTTCTTATACCGAAAATATGTTGCTGCTCAGTAAACATGCTCAATATAAAAACAAAGGCTACGATGCAGAGATCATTAGTTTTGAGAATAAAGACGCTAGACATATCTGTTTAGGTCGCTTTGCTAGAAGAGAGCAGGCATCAGCTCACTCAAAAAGAGTAGGACAGGAGTTAGACATTCGTACTTACGTTTTTGAGAAGGGGAAATAAGATTGATGAGATTGATGAGGCGAATAAGGTTTTTTATAATCGTGAAAGAGCGGAGTGACCTTATATGTAAAGAATAAGAATCGCAGGAGATCCTATCTAGCTCATCCACTCTATCAGCCTCACCTACCTCATCCATCTAATTTCCTCACCCAATCTCTACCAAGTTTCCACTATTTTCAATATTCCAGCTATATTTGTTGAATATCTAACTAAACAATTATACTATGAAGAGCTTACTTAAATTTCTGGGCATGGCTGCCTTACTAGTCCTCGCTGGTCTATGGATCATGACCGTCGCTAAATCTTGTGATAATAAGAAAACTGTCTCGGCTACTCAGCTAGAAGAAAATCTGAAAAACAAAGTCACTGAAGTAAAAGATGATGTAGAGGATCTTTTCGATGAAGATGAGGGACTGTTCAATGAAGAAGGAGACGAAATACTTGCTGATGAAAGCGACAAAGAAGGAATTGATGAAACAGAAGAGGAAGATGATAACGACGAAGACTCTAATAATCCGAGAAATGTAAGTAATACTTCTACTGGTGGTTCTACAGCTACTTCTTCTGGTATGGAATACATGGTCATTGGCGGTGCTTTCCTCACAGAAGCTAACGCAAAAGCAGAGGTTAGAAGATTAAAACGAAAAGGCTATAACGATGCAGAAGTAGTCGTGTTTGATTACAGTCAATACCATAGCGTATGCGTAGATCGTGCTAGAAGCGCAGCATCCGCAGAAGACACTAAAAGTAAATTAATTAGAGCGGGTTATCCTGAAGCTTACGTACACAAAAAACGTAGGTATTCAACTAGTAAATAGTCCGAACAGAGAATTAACCATTGAAAAAGCCTGTTACAGATCAATTTTGTAACAGGCTTTTTTAGATTTATGACTAGAGAGAAATTTTGATAATAGCTATTAATAGATTAGCAGGAGCTTGAAAATCAATATGCCCCAAAGTACCTCCGAAGAAACCACTCCAACGTCAGAAGCGTCAGCAACACAAAGAAAATCCACTTCAGGTTGATAACCGATCTCGTCTTAGTCGTTTGATAAACCGTAGGTTTCACAGATTGCTTCGCCTTCACTTTTTCTGCTATCGTGCGCATATTGTTAGGAGCGACCATTTCTCCTCCGTATTTTTCGCTGAGTAAGCGAAGTAATCCGTGATCAGCTGTTGTTTCATAGACTTCCAACTGAATCGGCTGAACAGAGAATTGACCATTGTAAGTCAGCTGCTCTCCGCTACTCATCACAGAACCTTTGAAAGTGTAATTACCAACTGGAAACAGCCCTGCGTTCAAGTCGTAAGCTTTGTTCTTTTTATTGAAAGTGAAGTTGTAATTTTTACCTTCTTCGTTGGAAATGGTAATGGTCGCATCAGGTTCGTTGACTAGTTCGTAACTGTTGTTGTATAGCTCTGCATCGAAGAAGAGCGGCTCGTTTTCGTTAAAGATATTCTTATTGACACTGACTCGGAATTTTCGTTTGTCCTCTTTCAAAGTGAGGTACTGAACGCTCTTGCTGATGACCTCATTTACGATGTCGTGGTTCTCATGTTGGAGGTAGTCGAAGAGTCGCCATTTCCAAATACCTTCCGCAGCGAGTACACCCATTTTGATGTTGTTCTGTTCGCCAAAAAGCAGTAGTGGATATTCTGTTTCTATCTTTCCAATCCGTTGGTAGAGAAGGACTTGAGTATTTGCATTGTCTGTGAATTCTCCGAAAGGAGCAACAAGCGGCGCAAAGTTCGGCAACTCCTTTTTGATGTCTTCATCTATGGTGAACAAGCTAAAGTTATTCGCAACAACCGCTTGCACATCATTGGTGTTTCTACCATCAGCACGGAGGTCAAGCAAAGGTTGGATCTTGCTGAATTTACCTAAGTCCGATTGCATTCCAACAATATATAGCCGTGGAATATTTTTTTCATAAAGCGTTTTTAAAACACCAGCGGCATCATTCTTAGAAGAAGGCAATTGATGCAGAATCACAAAATCAAAAACGCCAACATCTTCTTTCAAATCATTGATGTAAGCCGTTGTGATTTCGTAATTCTTATTTCCAGAAATGCTTTGTTTGATGGCCGTAATATCTGGGTGCGGATTGTTAGCAAGAATCAAAATTTTCTGACGCGCATCGAGAACATCGACGAAAATATCTTGGGTATTATTCGCTGTAGTTACTTCGCCATTTATTTCATTGAGCGAAATTCGAAAACGCTGAACGCCACTTTTTTTAGCATCTAAAATAATCTCTTTAGTAGTGAAGAAATCATTCTTATCTATAGCAATAGGAATACGTTCTAACACCGTGTTTCCGCCGCCAACAGAGCGCACATTCAGGATCGTATTTCCACCGCTACAATTCTGCGCATCAATATCTATCTGTATAGAAAACTTATCATCGAGATAAGCAATCTTGTTGTGGAAAACTCTTTTCAGAACCAAATCCTTTTTCGGAATCGTATCTCCCAAAGCAACGGTATAAATCGGTGCCGCCAGTTTCGCAGAAGCATAAATCGGATTACTACCTTCGTTGTAAATACCATCCGAAGCGAGGACAACTGCCCCCAGGTTTTGATTGCTATACAGGTCATACAAGTACTTTAGCAAATCTGAAATGTTACTCACCTTGTCAGAAAATTCAAAGTCCACACCCTCTCGAACTTCATTTCCAAAAGCATAAGTTTTTACATCGTACTCCGCTCCCAGGTCAGTGGCTAGTGCGTTGAAGTCTTCCTGGTATTTAGTCTTGGTCGCGTCATCCATGTCTGCGATGATGGATTCCGACTGATCTTGCGCCAATACGATAACAGGCTTCTTCGTTTCCGTAATCAAAGATTTGAGCAAAGGAGAAAGCAACAGAATTGCAATCAGTGTCACCAGCAAAAAACGGATGCTTCCAAGCAACCATTTCAACCAGCCAGACTGCTCTGAAAAACTACGATCTTTGAAATAGAGCGCAGTAGCTACAATCAGCCCCAGCATAACGCAGAAGAGAATGTACCAGGCAGGATATTGAAAAGTAATATTTTCCATAGTCGATTTTTGAATAAAGTAGGGTGTTACCTCCCCAGGTTTTGAACCACAAAAGCCCCGATTTAGTTACAGTTTCTAACCAAAAAGAGTAGTGTTCTATTGCGATCCTTTACAGAAACGCGATGCAAATTAAATAATCTTTGACACATCTTTGATGTTTGGCTAAATTGTTAGAAAAACGAACTATAGCACCAAGAGAGGTGATGGTATGTTGGCTTGCGTTTGAGCGTCACGTCGTAAGGGGCGGGTTGGGAACGGCCAATCATGAGGGAGCGGGTGACGGCCTGAGTGTAAGAGCCTTTGATTGGCCTAGATTTTTGGTACTTTTCATCAATGGAAAAGTACAAGTACTAATGACCAAAAAATGCAAAGTAGTTTTAGTGTCCACAGATGACCTGAGTTAAGCTCAGTTGGTTTTTTGGGATTAAAACAAATAATTAAAAAACATAATCTATAACTAGCTCATATTGGCAGGGAATATGTGTGATTATTTTTACTCCTGTTATAGAAACTTTAGTTAATTACCAGAGTACAAAAACACATAAAAATCTGATATTTATTATGAAAAAGACTTTCATCCAACTCTTATTGTGTACCCTCGCATTCATCAGTTTGTCTACCAATGCTTTTTCGCAAGAGCAGGAGAGAGGCCGAAGCGAAGACTTTAATCCACAACTGGTGACTCAGATTGGTGAATTGACCAAGCGTCATCAGTCTCATAGAAAACTATCTTCTGAGCTATTTAGGAAGCATGGTTTGGAATCTAAAAAGATGACTCAAAACGATGAACTTATACGAGAAGATGACCGTGGGAATAGAAATGCTGCTAAAGCAATCTTTGAAAAGCATGGTTATCCGACGATCAGTACGGTTGGGGCAGAGAAGTCACATGAGTTCTGGGTCATTGTTCAAAACTGCGATATGGATGTTGATTTCCAATTGGCCGTATTGAAAGTTACCGACAAATTGATTCACAAAGGAGAAGCAGATCCAAAAGATCATGCTTACCTTTCCGACCGCGTTCGCATCAATCTGGGTATGAAGCAGATGTACGGCACTCAAGTAGCATTCAACGAAAGTAAAAACACTTACGAACCCTACGAGATGAACAAACCCGAAGAGGTCGATGCCCGTAGAAAAGAAATGAATCTAGAACCATTGGCAACCTACATTCAAAAGAGAAATAAGAAATATGATGGGAGTATTAAAAGAAAATCGAAGTCTCGTCGTTTAGTAAGAAAGCCGTAAACTAGGTAGATGAGGTGGATAAGGCAGATGAGGCAGATAAGGTTCTTTGTAACGTGAAAAACCTTATCCACCTCATCAACCCAATCTGCCTCATCCACCTTTTGCAAAAAAAAAATCATGAAAAAACACATCCTAACCTGTCTACTCCTACTCATGATCGGATTGCCCCTGAAGGCCGCCTACATGTTTATACCGATGGACGAATCTCAGAAGAATCACCTCAAAGCATATGGTATTTGTTATTGGGTTATTGAAAACGACGTAGAAGCCTGGTGGTTGCTCAATTACAAAGGCGGTAGTTTTGCCTTTCGGCACAATGTCGCTTTCGAGAAGGAATGTCGTACCCGAGATGTTGATTTCAAAATTATTCCTGATGGAGAGATGAATCGAATCTTAGCAGAGATCGCAAACCCAGAAGCGAATATGGATGCCATCAAATTGGAGACGCCTCCGCAGATTGCCGTTTATACGCCTGATGTAAATGCAAAAGGAGAGAAAGTCCAACCTTGGGACGATGCCGTTACGATGGTTCTGACCTATGCAGAAATTCCTTACGAAACCGTTTACGATAAAGAAGTCCTTGACGGAAAATTGGCGAAGTACGATTGGCTGCACCTGCACCATGAAGATTTTACGGGCCAGTATGGACGATTCTATCGTAATTTCAGTAGCCAGCCTTGGTATAAAGAAAATGTTCGGAAGATGGAATCGCTCGCTAGTGAGTTGGGTTTTTCTAAAGTCTCACAACTTAAATTAGCGGTAGTCAAAGAAATCAAAAGTTACATTGGTGGCGGCGGATTTATGTTCGCCATGTGTTCGGCAACGGATACTTACGACATTGCATTGGCAGCCGAAGGCGTAGACATCTGCGATCATATGTACGATGGCGATCCACCAGATCCGAATGCGCAGAGCAAATTGGATTACTCCAAAACTTTTGCTTTTGAAAATTTTGAGTTGGTAAAGTCTCCACTGATTTATGAATACTCTACCATCGATCATGGAATGACTAGAAAGATTCCACCAGAGACGGATTACTTTTCTTTATTTGATTTTTCTGCAAAGTGGGACCCGGTTCCAACCATGCTTACGCAAAATCATACGCGAACTGTAAAAGGATTCATGGGACAGACGACTGCTTTCATTAAGAAAAATGTGAAGTCCTCCGTTCTCGTTTTGGGAGAAAACAAACCAGGTGGCGAAGTACGCTACATCCACGGTCAGCATGGGCAAGGAACCTGGACGTTCTACGGGGGACATGATCCTGAAGATTACAGACACTTCGTTCATGATCCAGAGACGGATTTGAATCTGCATCCGAATTCTCCGGGGTATCGTTTGATTTTGAATAATGTGTTGTTTCCGGCGGCTAAGAAGAAGAAGCGGAAGACGTAGTTGATTACTAATAAAATAACAAGGTGTACACGGTTGCATTAATTGTCTACATCAGCTGAAAATAATACAAGAATCCCCCAAGGGCTTAGGAGACAAAACATCCTAAGCCCTTACTGTTAAATTAATACCTTGTGCAACCACCAGTCTTTTTTACGTTTACAAAGGAGTGAAGCAGCTAACCTTTCTCATATCATGCTTATTGTTCGGAACCAGTGCCTACGGGCAAACGGAGGACTTCTCTAATAAACGCCTCAAAACCATGACTTTAGAGCAGTTGTCTGGGGAGGTCGACAGCTCCTACATTGCTTCTGAATCTTTTGTCTTGAAATGGGCCGCAGATGGTTCTTTGATTGATACGGCATTATATAAAGTATACGCCAAGACATTTAACTGGAATATTGACAAAGACAGTTTGTTACAAAGCGCACCTCCTACCGCTGACAAAACCAATCCTCGTTTTCAATTGTCCTATCGTGTTTATTTTTTCGACTGGAGCGAAACGTATACGCACCTCGACTCTGCTTTGATGCAACGCGCTTCCAACGGAGATTACATCGGTTTCGATTTCAGTCCTTATGAACCGGTGGATAATTTGACCGACTTCAAAGGCTTGGATTACAACGGTAGTTTTTCAAGAGGCGTCTCTTTTGGGAACAGTCAAAACCTGGTTTTAAATTCTCAATTCAATTTGCAATTAGCAGGTAAGATTGGAAACGATATTGAAATCTTAGCAGCGATTACCGATCAGAATATTCCTTTGCAACCGGAAGGGAACACGCAGCAGTTGCAGGAGTTTGATCGCGTTTTCAAACAACAAAAAAAAGACAACAATACCTTGATCGCCGGAGACTATGAATTAGCGAAACCCAATAGTTATTTTATGAATTACTTCAAAAAGCTACAGGGCGCGACCTACACTAATTTAACGGAAGGTGGAAAAAACAACAATCAAATCAACACCCGAGTCAGTGCC
>JBGCDT010000388.1:0-8209 GCA_045105695.1 Saprospiraceae bacterium
GACATCCCCATCGAAATTTCTTTGAAGTCGTCTTGCTCAGAAAAATAAGTCCCTTTCAACTCATCAAAAATACTTTTCAATCTTTGAAATTCGGCGGCTACTTGTTCCTTATCTTCCGTAAAAGTCGCCATGCCCATCACGCCGCAAACCTTGATGTTTTCCAAGGATTTGTATTCCTCTGACTCTAACATCTTTTTAGCGGTAGCTAAATCAAAACCATATTTTGTATCCTCTTCTGCTATTTTGAATTGCAACAAAATATTAATCACTCGCTGATTCTTCTGCGCTTCTTTATCAATTGCTAACAATACTTTTACAGAATCTACAGAATGAATCAGATGCACAAAGGGAGCAATGTATTTTACCTTATTGGTTTGTAAATGTCCGATGACATGCCAGTGGATGTCCTGTGGTAATTGTGCTTGTTTGAGTACCAATTCCTGTACGCGGTTTTCGCCAAAGTGCCGTTGGCCTTGGTTGTATAATTCGAGAATAGCTTCGTTCGGTCGGTATTTGGAAACAGCGACTAATCTTGTGTTTGTCGGAGTAAGTTCGTTGAGCATGGTTTCGAGCATAGTAGTGTTTTATGAAGTTTGGATCTGCAAATATACAATCAATTAGAGTTAATTAAGTTTAGGCGTAGAGAAGGATATATGTACGTATTGTTAGGACGCTGTGAACGCTGCTTGATTCAACTGCGTCTTAAGAACATCACTTTACGAACTGTTGCTTTGCTCAAAGCTCACTTCGCCAGGTCCATGAAGACAAGCGCAAGGTTAGGAAGTCTCTTCGCACCTCAGTGTCTCCGCGAGATCCTTTCTGTGGCGATTGCAAGATTGCTACAGTTGTCTTAGTTATTCCGCATGTCGAGCGAAGTTAAAGGTTAAGAGTTTGTGTTAATAGTTGAAGCCAAGCATCTTGCGATTGCCTTGAGATCCTTTCCCCCCAGGCACTCCCTTTTCCAACATTTTGTTATATTTGCCGAAACATGCTGTCAGCAATTTCAGCTACAGCTTAATATGAAACACAAAAAACATTCATGGCAAAATTTAGAAAAAATCATAGCAAAGCATCTGCTTCCTCTTCCAATGGAATGATGGTCAAATTCGGACTGTTCGGAGCCATCGTCGTTGGATTGATCTGGGGTTTTAACCAGTTCATGGGAGAAGGGGGCGACGTAAACGAGGCAATGGAACAAGCGGCTGATATACTCAATGGCAAAGCGCCTTCCTCCAAGGATAATGATGGTCCAGGCTCCCCAGGCATTCCAACTGTTCCTGGAAATATGCTCCCCACTTCTACAACCGGCCAAATAGTCAATCACGAATTTTATAGTCTTTCTTACAACGAAGCACATGAGCAAGCAGAGTGGGTCGCTTACGAGTTGACAAAAGAAAGCCTCATTGTTCCCAACGTAAAAAGGACGGGCAACTTCCGTCCAGATCCCAAAGTTCGGAAAGCCTCTGCATCGGATCGGGATTACCGAGGTTCTGGCTATGACCGTGGACATATGGCTCCCGCAGGTGATATGGCTTTTTCGGAAACGGCAATGTCGCAAACTTTTTATATGAGTAATATGAGTCCCCAGATTCGTAACTTCAATGGAGGTATTTGGCGAGAGTTAGAAGAGACGGTACGCGATTGGGCTTATAAAAATAGACATCTTTATGTCGTGACTGGGCCGGTTCTTAGAGGGCAGATGCGGGAACAGATTGGACCAAATAAAGTATCTGTTCCAGATAAGTATTACAAAGTAATTTTGGATTATACAAAACCAGGGTATAAAGCAATTGCTTTTTTGATGTCGAATGAAATTTCTTATCAGCCTATAGGTAAATATGCAGTTACTATTGATGAAGTAGAAGAAGTGACTGGAATTGATTTTTTTCCCGAGTTATTGGATGAGGAAACAGAGGAGCGATTAGAAAGCCAATTTGATTTGGAAGATTGGAAATTCAATGGAAAAAAGTTTCAACTGCGAAATGACAAGTGGAACAAACGTAGACAGAATTAATATTTACTAACAATACATTTACAACTCTTAATATGCCCTGGATAAAAACCATAGCCTACAAAGACGCTGTTGGTAAACTGAAGAACCTGTACGAAAAAATCAAAGGCCCCAACGGTTATATTGATAATGTATTGACTATTCATAGCTTGCGGCCTCAGAGTCTTTCAGGGCATATGGCATTGTATAAGAATGTACTTCATCACCCAAAAAATACTTTACCGAAGTGGTACTTGGAAACATTGGGCGTTTATACAAGCCAGTTGAATAAGTGTAGCTATTGTGTGGAGCATCATGCGGCTGGTTTGAGAAGGTTGCTAAATGATGATGACCGGTTTGATAATATTTGTTCAGCTATAGAAAAGGATCAGATGGTAGATGTTTTTGGAGGAAGAGAGCTAGCTGGATTGAACTATGCTAAAGTCCTAACCTTAGCGCATCATAACATTTCTGAACAAGATATTGAAGCTTTGCGAAACAGTGGTTTTGATGATGGAGAAATTTTGGAGATCAACCAAGTGGTTAGTTATTTCAATTATGTAAATCGAACTGTTGTTGGACTGGGCGTGGATACAGAGGGGGATGTACTTGGTTTATCGCCAGGAGAAGGAGGGGAGGAGGACTGGGGGCATCAGTGATGTTGTATTTTATAACAATGGTTTTACATCTGCTTACCTTACCCAACGTTTGATCCAAAAGTACACCAGTGCTCCCGTAAAACTAATCCCCATCATACCGAGTGCATAGAAATATCCATTTGGTGAATCTAACTCAGGCATGTGTTTAAAATTCATTCCATAGATCCCCGCAATCAAAGTAGGAAGTGAAATACAAACCGTAATCACTGTTAATATTCTAAAGATTTTGTTCTGCTCCAGGTCGATTTTTGCAGTGATGTTTTCTTTGAGATCATCCAGTCGTTCGAAGTTGAATTGGATGTGGTCGGAGATGACATCGATATCATCTAACTCCAAGTTTATTTTTTCTCTAATAGTTTCTCCCTCGAATTTGTTGCGGATCAAGAGGTGGAGAATGCGCTGAAAGTTCGTTAAGGATTCTTTTATGAGCAGGTTGTTGAAGTTAAGGCGAGCAATCAGGTCAAGGTCTGTTTCCAGAAACTTATCGGTTGTCAAAATTCTTTTGTAGAACTGTTTTATTCGCCTGGAAATAATCTCGGTAAGGTCTGCGTAGTAATCAGATATTACTGCTATTTGGAAAACAAAATGATCCAGATGAGACTTAAAGTTTTTACCACTGAAATCATACGAAGACTTAGTAATGTTGATGAAGTTTTCATCAATGTCTTTTGACAGAAAGTAATAAACGACTTCGTTTTTAATAATGATAAAAATCTCATCCTCCGTGAATAAACTATTAACTTCGTAAGCAGGGATTGAAAAATTAAAAGAAATCTGATCTTTGTTTTTTAAATAATGAGAACTGATTTCGATGTCTTCCCGCTGGTTGAAAATAGTTGTATCTAAATTAAAAGCGGAGGATAAGTTTTTCAAGGTCTCCTCTGAAAAATCTATTACACGAATATTAAATAAGTTATCCTCAGCATACTTGATGTCGCTGACGTTGTCAATTACCTTTACTTCGTTGGACTTAAGATAGAGTTCTATCATGGCGTTTGCTTATGGGCTATTTACAATTTCAATTACAAAAGTAACAAACAAACTACTCCTCAATTAAGATCCCCATTTTTCCCATCTGATAATCCCGCATCGCCTCCATAATCTCCGTTTCTGAATTCATAACGAAAGGACCTTGTTGAACGACTTTTTCATTGATTGGCACTCCAGCCAAAAGTAGGAAGTTGGCCTTGGAAGAAGAACTGATTTCAATATCCGTATTTTCATTTTCAAAAACGGCGAGATTCTTTTGCTCCACTCGTCCGTAACCAGCGATGTCTAGTTCTCCTTTGATTAAATAAATCATAGTATTGTAATACTTCGGTATGCTGTAAATTTGTTTTCCTTTCTTTTCCGTAGTTCCCCAAATAGCCAAGACCTCAGATTGTGGGCTAATCGCACCACTGAAATCCTTGTAGTGGCCTGCTACGACTTTATTTCTAAAGGACTTATCAGCCGAATGAAAAATTGGAAAGTCCTCTTCTCGAATGAACTGATATTTTGGCAACTGCATTTTCTTTTCAGCAGGGGAGTTGATCCAAAGTTGAATGATCTCCTGCATGCCCTCTCGTTCAACTAATTCTTGCGAAGGACGCTCACTATGTATGATTCCAGCACCAGCGTGCATCCATTGAACTTCGCCTTTTTTAGCAACCTGATTATTACCTCTGCTATCTCTATGATGAACCTCTCCTTCCACTACAAAGGTCACTGGCGAAAAGCCACGATGAGGATGTGTTCCAATACCTTGTTACTTCGCGGGCGCATCTACGGTATAAGAAAACTCCGCATGATGTAGCAAAAGAAAAGGATCAACACTATTTACTTTTTGCGTGGGGAGTGCTTGTTTGATGATGAGCCCTCCCATATTTATATCTGTAGCAGGGAGGAGGTATTTGATGGCTTTACGCATGTGGTTTAGTTTAAAAATTGTAAGTAATTAATTACTACTATTTAGACAAACAAGGCATAGATGGAATTGTTCTGAAGTGATTTTTCAATAGTTTTTAATAATTATTTGCTATACCCTTATTATTCATAAAGCTCAAATAGTCAGTCATTTATATGGGTTACACCTTAACGACAAATATTATTTTATTAAAAAAATCTAAATTTTTTCATTAAGAAGGTAGGTCTTTCTAAAGCCTGGTTGTATTAATAGCAAAATCAATAATCAAAAAGTCAAAACGGGCATATGAAGTAATTCAACATTTTAATTTCATTTTAAACTATTAAAATCAAAATCATTATGCTAAATCAAATCTTAAAAGGCTTTTGCCTAGTTGCCATTTTCTCTCTTTCCATTTTTACTTCTTGTAATAAAGAAGCCACAACAGAGCTGGACAATGGGACAACTACCGAAGCATTTACTAGTTCAGTGATGAACGCCATCCAAAGAGACGCTAGTACTGGACCGCAAGGTTGTTTCGAATTCGTATTCCCAATTACGGTAGCGTTTGAAGACGAAAGTACTGCTACTGTGAATGACTACGACGAATTGAAAGACGCTGTACAAGCATGGAGAGAAAGTAATCCAGATGCTAAAAAGAGGCCTAACTTAGTTTTCCCTGTGGAAGTAATTTCCGAAGATGGTGAGTTGATCTCTGTCAGCGATAGAGAAGAACTTAAAACGTTGAAAGAGGCTTGTGGAAAAGGCCATGGAAAATGTAGAAAGCCTTGTTTCAAATTTACATTTCCATTGACCGTGACTTTACCTGATGGAACGACTGTAACCGGAGCAGACCGTTCAGAACTTAAGAGCCTGATCAGAGCATGGAAAGAAGATAACCCAGACGCAACAGAAAGACCAGCGTTGGTATTCCCAATTGAAGTGACACTACAGCCTGATGGAGAAACGGTTACTGTAAACGATAGTGATGAGTTGAAAGCCCTCAAAGAGAGTTGCAAAGAAAACGATGAGTAATCCTTAGCGTTTCATGGAAGTTGTAATATTATTGTTAGAAAATGGTATCTTTTAATTATTAATTTTTTTAAGCACAAAGAGGTGAAAGCTTCTTTGTGCTTTTTCGGTTTTATTCAATCAGAATTTTTTGACTCCAGTAACCTTGTTCGTTACTCAATTATCAAAAGAACCTAGGAGACTGTAAGGTTTGTAATTTCAGGATATTGATTCTGAGCTAGAAGACTATTAGCTAAGAATAAGAGAAGTGTTAACAAGCGCATGGATGGTTTTTTAGGTTTGAATATTATGATCCGAAGTTAAGGTTTTAGCCTTAACTATTTTCATGAAAAGCTTAGAAAGGCAGCTGAATAGTTCACTATCTAGGAGCTTCAGGCAATCTTTGGGTTTTCTTTTTAAATTATGATAATGTCCGGCTTTTATGTTTATGATTTTCTATCTAGTTTATTGTTATTGCGAAACATTAATAACTTAAAATAGGTATATTTTGTATATGATTTTTAGTAACATTTAGTTTTGGCTATGAGGACTAAGTCTTATTAGCTAAATAGACTAAACTGATGTTGATTTTTTATATACGTTAGAGTTAGTAATCGAAAAAAATTGTATCTTTACCGATAGTAAAAGGAGAACCACTTCTTTTCCAAAAACCTACCAAACTAATGCAAACCTAACCAGTTTGTAATCTCCCATTACTATTCTCAATATTCAGGGTTCTCTAAATGTATTATAGAGAATACCAAGTATTGCCCTTAACCGAAAGTATATTAGAATGAAAATTTGTTTTAGTAACAAGTTTTTTAATGAGCTTGCCTTTGTGTACTGACTATATCCGTCAGCATAAGGGGCTTATTTATTTTACAAGTGTTCATCTATTTAGAAATCTAACTTATAGATTGCTGATTGAAGATAGTTGTTTTGATTCTAATGTTCTTCCATCGGTGGTAAAGACAAATTCTTTCTAAAATAATCTAATAACAATATCTCTTTTAAACTGTGTTCAAAAAACAAAAACGTATGAAAAAAATTAATTTACGCTTTAAAAAATCACTAGCGGCTATAGGTACCGTTCTGCTGGTGTTTTTTACTTCCCAGATTGGCATCTGCCAATTTAGTTTGGGCGCGACTGTTTCGCAGTTGTCAGAACAAACTGCTCCTGGAAGTGGATTTTGTCCTGGCCCTCCTGTTAACACAATGGACTGTGATTGTCCAGCAGGATCTGTAGTCGTAGGATATGAAGGAGAAATAGGTAATAGCTACGGAGGTCAAGTAATGAGTCAATACTCTTTGCTTTGTAAAGAGCTGATGCCTAATGGTACCCTAGGTGCTATGACAACTGTTACTTGTTCCAATGGATCTTTATCAGGAACAACAGCCGTTGGTCCACTTTTATCTGGAGGGAACAACGCATTAGTTGGTGCTCAGCAGTGGATTGGTTGTGCTATGGATAGACTGCAAGGCTATGAAAAGAGTATAGTAGACATCGCAGCTGGAACATCCAATGCGACAAGTACTGCGATTACTGCTATAGGAGGAATCTCCGGTAATGATTTTCCAACTCAATACGTTCCTGATGGTAATGTCATTGTAGGTATGTCAACTTTTATTGATGAAAATCCACCTAACGGTTTTAACGTATTTGGTATTACCGTAGGAACGGCATGGAGATATGCTGAAGTATTGAATGCTCCAGCAGCAGACCTCAATCACCCTGATGCAGGTGTAACAAGTAACTTCACAGTAGCTTGTGGTAGTGCATTAACAAACTACTACGACAACGGCGGTGAAGGTTGTGATGGAGTGGGTTCTTATCAAGTCAATGATCCAGGATCTGTTGCTATTATCTGTCCTGACGTTATGGGACAGCCTATTACGCTTGAGTTTTTGGAAGTAGATATTGAAATACGTACTACAGCTCCTTGTTGGGACTTTTTGAACATCTATGACGGAATGGGTACTGGTGGTACACAACTATTTAGTGGATGTGGAGAAGAAGGTTTTCAAAGTTGTGCAGTAAATCCAGGCGATGGTGGCGATGGTGGAGGTGTTGAAGCTGGTCCTAATGATATCCATGGTTCAAATGATCCAAACCCTTTCAACAATCTTTGGACGTCAACAGATGCTTCTGGTTGTTTGACGGTAGAGTTTACCTCTGATGCTTCGGTTGATGAAGGTGGATGGATAGCAACACTAGGTTGCGAAGCTATTGCTGCTCCTCCTTCTGGTTGCGGAATCGTATGTCCAGACGACATCGCTGTTCCTTGTGAAGGTGGTTCTAACCCCGCAGTAACAGGTACAGCTACAGCGGGTGCTGACTGTACGGTTGACTTCACAGATGAAGTGATCGGTTGCTCAATCACCAGAACATGGACAGCAACAGCTCCTTCTGGAGAAATCACCACTTGTGTTCAGAGCATCACCTTGATTGATGATTCTGCTCCAGCTATCGTTTGTCCTCCAAGTCAGTCTTTGACTTGTTTTGAGACCATTCCTGAGCCTGTGACTACGGCTGCTGACTTTATAGCGGCTGGCGGAACTATTTCAGATAACTGTACTGGTGACTTAGCAGATTTCTCTATTTTCTCTCAGGACTCTAACAATGGTGGAGACAACTGTCCAGCTAATGCTACTGTTGTTACACGT
>JBGCDT010000389.1:0-15698 GCA_045105695.1 Saprospiraceae bacterium
TGGATGAATGGTTTTGGGATTTTGGTGATGAAGGAACAGATTTTATTCAAAATCCGGAATATGTATATACGGATACAGGCTTTTTTACAGTTAGTTTGGTCGTTGAAAATAACGGTTGTTTTAATCAACTTACCTTTGAAGACTACATACATTCCTTGGCTCCATTAGCTGGATTTGAGGTAACTAATTATTGCGAAGACCTTTTATATAAGGATTTTATAAACAATGCTATTGGAGCAGATTCTACCTTCTGGGATTTTGGAGTGGAGAACGTTGAAACAGATACGACTTCGCAAACGAATCCCTCTTTCATTTTTCCAGAACCGGGCGTTTATACCGTTACTCAAGAAGTATTCAATTTCACAACGATGTGTTCTCATACGGCTTCCGTAGAGGTTATGGTCACTGACCCGTCAGCTGATTTTAGCTTATCGCCAATGGAGGGCTGTGTACCATTAGTTGTAAATGTTTCGGACCTTTCTATTGATGCAGATAGTTGGCAGTGGTTTTCTCAAAACGGAACTGTTTCGGATGATACCCTCACAAATCCAACGATCACCTATAATGAACCAGGCTTGTTTGAAAACGATGTTACACTTATTGTAACAGACGTCAATGAATGCAACGATACTTTTACAGTTGCTGAGCCGATTTATGTAAATATCCCTGAGGCAAATTTCACATCTGATGTCACGACAGGATGTGCTCCACTTACGGTATCTTTTACAGATCTTTCAGTAAATAACTTCTTTGCAGATGTAGTTTCCTGGAACTGGGATTTTGGACCTGGGTTGGGAACTTCAGATTTGCAAAACCCAAGCTTTACTTTTGAAAACATTGGCTCTTATGATGTTGTACTCACCGTAACCGATACCTGGGATTGTAATCATACGATTACATTGACAGACTATATAGACGTGACTTTTCCAATTGCTGGATTTGAGCTAGATTCTTTAGGGTGTACGAACAACGATGTCCTTTTTGAAAGCACTTCCTCAGGTTGGCAATTGAACTATAGTTGGGATTTTGGAGACAGCCAAACGGGGGCTGGATCAAACCCAACTCATCAGTATCTAACAGAAGGGACATTCACGGCCTGTGTTACGATCACTGACGGATATGGCTGTACCGATTTTACCTGTAATGATATCATTGTAGCAGATCCATTAGCTGCTTTTTCTGTAGATAGTACTTTTGCTTCTTGCCCACCGCTTCCAGTCAATTTTACTAATCTTTCAATAAATGCAAATAGCTATCTATGGGATTTTGGAGATAATAACGCCCCTTCTGATTTTGAAAACCCACTCTACTCTTACTTGACTCCGGGTGTCTTCGACGTAACACTTATTGCAATCAGAACAGAATCATGTAGAGACACTTTGCTAATAGAAGACTTAATAATTTTAGATGGACCAATAGGAGAATATACCGTCTCAATTGACAGCACTTGTACGCCTGCGGAAGTGACTTTTGTTGGTACTTCCCCTGAAGCTTACACCTATTACTGGGACTTTGGAGAAGGAGTGATTGATTCCAGTGCAACACCTGTCCTGTATGATTCTGTAACTTATGTTTACAACTCACCAGGCACCTTTACCCCTACGCTGAGTTTGCTGAATAGTACTGGGTGTTTCAGAACTTTGCCTGTTGTATCTACTGTTTATGTGGCAGAGATAGATGCTGATTTTGAATCTAGTAAAATAGCAGTTTGTGGAGATGACCCAGCTATCGCCTTCACTCCCTTAATCAACGCTACAGAGCCAATAACATCTATGGAGTGGTATTTTGAAAATGGTATACCTGCCAGTTCAACTTTTACTAATCCTATTTCTAACTTTAATGTTCCAGGGAATCATGATGTTACTTTAATCACTGAAAGTAAGTGGTGTAAGGATACTATAATTAAGGAAGATTACATCGGAGTTGGTGAATCTCCAGTAGCTAGTTTCGTTATGGATTTCGAAGAAGGTTGTGGTCCACACACCATCACTTTCACAGATATGTCTACTGTGAATTCAGGAACTATAGATGCGTGGAGTTGGGACTTTGGCGATGGCACTGTTTCTACTGTGCAAAACCCTGTTCATGTTTTCGAAGCCAATCTGGACATCCTAATTAATTTAGAAGTAACAACAGATGCAGGCTGTGTCGATAATTATTTTAACAATGCTACTGTCTTTCCATTAACAGATATTGATGCAGGAGCCAGCCCAACTGTTTGTATTGGTGAACCTGTACAATTGCAAGGAACTATTAATGCAGATACTAGCCAAGTAGACTATTACTGGGAGCCAGCCATAGGGCTAAGTTGTACAGAATGTCTAGATCCCTGGGTACTCAATCCGACTGATACGATTGTTTATACGTTAATAGTCATTGGACCTGAAGGTTGTCCTGCGGAGGCAGATGTAACGGTTTTTGTCAGACCTTATGAAATGCCTAATTTGGCTCTTCCAGCAGACCAAACCATATGCGCAAATGACCTAGTACAAATTACGGTAGGAGTTACTAATAATGTGGACGTATTAACTTATCAATGGGATACCTCTGCTTTAGGTTTGTCTTGTTATAACAATTGCTTCAATCCAGTAGCTAGTCCTGAAGTGAGTACCAATTATACGATCACGGTCACCTCTACTGAAAATTGCTCAGCTACAGATTCTGTATTTGTCACTGTAGAAGATTTATATCAGCCCTTTACTGGTCCTGATAAAACGATCTGTGAAGGAGATTCTATAGCGCTAGATGCTAGTTTTGGAGAAGATCCACAATGGCTGATCGCTACTGATCTTACTTGTACATACTGCCCCGATCCAATTGCTTTCCCAAATACAACAACTACCTACGTTGTCTCAGTAACAACTACTTCAGGTTGCCTGGTCATTGACACCATAGTCGTAAATACCTTAGCCGCTGATGAAGTTGGGGCAGGGGAGGACTTTGCTATTTGTTTGGGAGAGGTAGCTGAACTTCAAGGTTATGGCCCAGGAGAAATCAGTTGGTCACCTGATTTTAATTTGAATGATTCAACTCTGGTAAATCCTACAGCTACTCCAACTTCTGATACAGAATATATTATAACTGCTGTAAATGGAGATTGTACTTTTAAAGACTCTGTGTTAGTTGAAGTGAATACTAAGACAGAGTTAGAATCTACAGACTACCTCATTTGCGAGGGCGAAGAAATTGAGCTAAGTGTAAATGGCTTTGCCGATGACTATGAGTGGGCGCCATCCGAAGGGCTTTCTGATGCCTTTGTTGCCAACCCACTAGCAAGTCCTGTAGAGAATATAGATTATACGGTTTATGGAACCCTTGGTATATGCGAACCAGATACGGCCTTTGCTTTTGTGGAAGTAATACCTGCGCCAGATTTTGTTATGAGTTCTACCCGCTACTATTTAGAAGGACAAACTATTCAATTGGATGTTCGCTTGCTGGAAGATGGAAACTATACTTACCAATGGTCTCCAGCTATTGGTCTGAGCTGTACGGATTGTAATCGACCTTCTGTATCTCCAACAGAGGATATTGTTTATACATTGACTTTGACAGACGAAGATACTGGTTGTTCTTTCAGTCAGTCGGTAAGCGTCGAGCGATTGACTTCTTGTGCTGTTGATCTCGTGGGTGTTCCCAATGCTTTCTCGCCTAATGATGATGGCGTAAATGATGTACTTCGATTGACGGTATCTCCTACTATTCCTGAAGTTCGAAAATTTAGTGTGTACAATCGTTGGGGGGGCTTGGTTTTTTCCGCTAATAATCAATTTGAAAGCTGGGACGGAACCTACAAAGGGCAGAAGTTGCAGGAAGGAGTATATGTTTACTTCGTTGAATACGTCTGTGGCTTGGATGGTAAAGTGTTGATAGATAAAGGGGACATTACTTTAGTTCGCTAAGACTTTTATAAACAGTATTTCAATATAGCAGTTTGCCCAAAACCGTTTTTTATAGGTAATGATCTCGCAGCTTGTAGATCATTACCAAACAGACCTTTAATCGTTCAGCCATTCCTCTTATGGCAAATATTTAGCAGCTTATCTTTTCCTTCTCCTATTTTAATTATTCTAATCTGTCTGATGCTATCCTCGGCATCAATTTTGGTTTCATCCTTCTGAATAAGAACACACCCGACGTTATACACCCCCAATTTTAAAGACTTTTCCAGTAATGAAAAGCTCTGGCGGGTGATCATTTTCATCTAAGAGTAACACTGAATTTTATAAATATTTTTCGGTGTACTCAAAGTAAATTAGAATCACTATGAGATTTTGCTGGACGCTTGCCTGCTTCATTGTACTGTTTTGTCAAAACCTATCTTTCGGACAAATCACAGTAAACTTCACTGCATCAAATACTTCGGGGTGTGGAACGGTAAACGCACAGTTTGTCGATCAGTCTTCTTCAACTAATGGTTCCATCGTTAGTTGGAACTGGGATTTTGGCGGATCTACTTCTTCCGCTCAACATCCAGGAAACTTTTTTACTTCTCCAGGTCAGTATACCATCTGCTTAACAGTTACGGATAACACAGGCGCTCAGGAAACGGCTTGTAAAACCAACTTCATCGAAGTTTACGCATTGCCAACTCCAGCCTTTACTGTCGATCCATCTAGCGGATGTAATCCATTGACAGCTACTTTCGAAGACAACTCTACATCTGATGGAAACATAGAACAATGGATTTGGGGACTTGGTGGAACGTCAGGAGTAGTCGTGAATTCTAGTGATGCTGACGTGACTAGTATCTATGAAATTCCTGGAAATTACTCGGTTAGTTTAACTGTTCAGGATGAACATGGTTGTTCTAATACCATTACAAAAAGCAATGCAGTTGTGGTAGCAAGTCCACCAGTCATTGATGTTAGTGCTAATACACTCTTCAGTTGTAATCCACCATTACAAACTAATTTTACCAATAACAATATTGAATCAGGAGTAACTTACATCTGGGATTTTGGAAACGGATTTACCTTTACCGGTCCAACACCTCCTCCGATTACTTACAATCAGATTGGCTCTTACACTGTAACTGTCATCGCAGAAACGCAAAGTGGTTGTACTTCTGAAATAATACTGGAAGATTACTTACACGTAGGTGCACCAGCTGCATTTACCTTCACACCTGATAGTGGATGTGAAGACTTGAGTGTTTCTTTTGATGATACTTCTCCATTCCCCGCAGATTCTGTTTTTTGGGATTTTGGAGATGGAAATACAAGTATGACTTTTGAACCGACACACACTTATCAAGAGAATGGTTGTTTTAATGTCACTCTAGTTCGCTATTCTAACAATGGCTGTATGAGCACGGTTTCTACAGCAAACTGTATTCAGGTTTTCAATCAGCCAGAGCTTAGCATTTCTATTGATGAACCTATCGCTTGCGAATTGCCTCATACGGTTCAGTTTGGTGCTATTGCGCCAGGGCTGGTTTCCTGGGAATGGGACTTTGGAGATGGAAACACGAGTACAGATCACTCTCCATCGCATACTTATACGGAGCTTGGCGTTTATCCAATTACGTTGACCGTTACCAATTCTTCCGGTTGTAGTAATACATTTACAAATGAAGAAATTACCATTTTCGATTATACCAGTCAGTTAACAGCAGACAATGCTTTTGGCTGTACACCTCTGACTGTTGATCTGGCGAGCACAAATAATTCCTTAGTTCCGATAACAGATTGGAACTGGACTTTGCAGAATAATTCTGCATCGCCTCCTATAGAAGTTTTCGGAATTGGTGAAAATCCTAGTTTGGTTTTAGTAGATACTGGTCGATATGATATTCGATTGATAACGACTAATGCTTTGGGCTGTATGGACACGGTGGTTTATCAAAACGATGTAGGAGTAGGGATGCCTCCTGAAATTGCATTTTCTGTAAATATGGATACTGCTTGTGTACAAGATGTGGTGACCTTTACAGATGAATCGAGTTCCTTCGCTAATGAATGGAATTGGAGCTTTGGAGACGGAGGAACTTCTGCGGAGCAAGATCCAGATTACGATTACGTAGGAATCGGTCCTTATGATATTACACTAGAAGCAATCCACCATGGTTGCCCAAATGAAAGAACAGAAGAGAACTTTATTTTTATAAATTTCCCACTAGCAGGTTTTTCTATAGAAACCAATTGCATCAATTATTTTAGTATCGATATCAATGACAGTTCAACAGGAGCTACGTCAATGCTTTATGATTTTGGAGTAGCTGATACAGATACAGATACGAGTTCTGTTCCCAATGCTAATTTTGTTTATCCAGAAGCGGGGACTTACCTAGTTACGCAAGTCGTAGCAAATGATACTACGGGTTGTACAGATACTTTGACACATCAAGTAACTGTCGGAGTTCCGATTGCGGATATTTCTCTTAGTCCAACTACAGGTTGTATTCCACTGACCGTACAAATAGAAGATAACAGTAATTTCGCGACTGAGTATTCTTATGAGTTATTGGGCTTACAACAAGGAGTATTATCTGATCCCAATGCCGCTAGCCCATCGATTCTTTTCACAGAGTCTGGGTTATATTCAGGACTTAGTCTACAGATTACAGATCTTAATGGTTGTCAAGATAGTATAACGTTGACCGATAGTATTTATGCAAATGAAGCCATCTCTGATTTTACCATTGCGCCTACCGCTGGTTGTAGACCGCTGACAGTTGCACTCACAGATCAGTCTTGTTCCGTATTTGGTACAGTTGATCAATGGTCTTGGAGTATTCCAGGTTCTTTACCTGGTACATTGCCTGATCAAAATTTGAATTATACGGTTCCTGAAAATGGAACTTATGACGTAAGTCTCACCGTGACGGATGACTGGGGTTGTACAAACACCTTTACTATTGACGATGGAATTTATGTGACTTATCCAACTGCGGAGTTTGTCGCAGACACTTTGGGTTGTACCCAGTCTACTGTGAAATTTACAAGTCTTGCCCTAGGTGATGGATTACAATACGACTGGAACTTTGGAGATGGAACTACCTCTACAGAGAAAGATCCTGAGCATTTCTACGGACAAGAAGGAACTTACTCGATTTGTCTGACCGTAACGGATGTCAATGGTTGTCAACATGATTTGTGTAAAACAGATTATGTCGTAATTGCAAACCCAGTAGCACTCTTTATACCAGACGAAACCTATGGTGCTTGCCCACCGCTTTTAGTTAATTTTGAAAATTTTTCTCAAAACGCAAGTTCTTACGAATGGAACTTCGGAGATAATAGTGGGAATTCCATCCAGTCTGATCCTGCTCATATTTATACCAACCCAGGAAGCTTCTCGGTAACACTGATTGCTGCTTCTACTTTTAGTTGTCAGGATACCTTGGTTTTGGAAAACGTGATTGAAATAGCAGGTCCGGTTGGAAGTTTTGAATTTGATAAAGACACCTCCTGTACGCCAGCTGTGATTACGTTTACGGCGGAATCGATGGAGGCTTACAATTACTTTTGGGATTTTGGAAACGGTATGATTGATAGTACGTTGAATGTTACCACAGACAGCTTTGCTCATGTTTATGATGAGGCAGGACGCTTTGTACCAAAATTAATTTTGGACGATCAACTGGGTTGTACTATTGCCATCGAATCTCCAGATACCATTACTACTGCCTCTTTGAATATCAATTTCATAGCTGTTGACACCGCTCTTTGCGAAGGAGAGATGGGAACGACGTTCATTGATTTAACAGAATCTAGTTTGCCGATTTCTTATAGAGAATGGACTTTTGAGGGAGCAGAGCCAGGGACGAGTACTTTTGAAAATGTAAGTGTAAATTACAATGACGCTGGGAGTTTTGATGCGAAGTTGATTATAGGAAATGGAATCTGTTTAGATTCATTGACCAGAGACGATTACATAGGAGTTGGAAATGATCCAGTGGCTGATTTCAGTTATACACCGGGGTCAGGTTGTTTACCATTGATTGTTCAATTTACTGATTTGTCAACAGTTGATGATGCAACGATTAACCAATGGAGCTGGACTTTTGAAAACGTAGGAACCTCTGATTTGCAAAACCCACAGGAAACATTCACAGATGAGAATTCTTCTTTACAACAGGTAGAACTTATAGTGAGCTCTGACAAAGGATGTACGGCTACTGCTCAGGCGACTATCCCAACTTTCCCACTGCCTGCTGGTACTATTGAACAGTTACCTACACTTTGTAAAGGTCAACCAGCTATGCTTAGTCCTAATATTACGACTGACACAACAGGCATGACTTTCCAATGGTCTGGTGACCCATCACTGAGTTGTACTGATTGTTTGACTCCAATGATTGCTCCTCAAGATACTACTGAATTCCAATTGGTCCTGACCAATAACTTCGGATGTAATTATATTGTTACAACTACTGTAAATGTTTTGCCTGACTCTGTTCCGGCTTTGACGCTTACACCTGATACTTCGATTTGTTATCAGTCTTTGATACAATTGGTAGCTGGCGGAGGAGATCATTTAGATGCTTATGAATGGGACAGCTCGGTTCCGGGATTGTCTTGTTATAATTCTTGTTTCAATCCAGTGGCGAGTCCTGAAGTTTCTTCAACTTATCATATTACAGTTACAAACTTAAATGGTTGCTCAGCTACAGATTCCGTAACCGTAGAAGTTGTTGATGACAGTGCTCCAATTGCAGGTGCAGACCGAGTCATTTGTCCAGGCGATTCTGTTCAGATAAATTTAGCTTATGGAGAGAATCCCGCTTGGTTGGTTGCTTCAGATTTAACTTGTGCTTATTGCCCAGATCCAATTGCTTTTCCTTCAGAAGATATTATTTATATAGTAGAAGCTTATACAGATATAGGGTGTCGAATACTGGATTCTGTTCGAGTGGATGTTATGACAGATGCTGATTTCACAGCAGGGGAGGACCAACGGATTTGCATTGGAGAGAACATCGTATTACAAGGAGCGTCAGAGGGTGGTTCGCCAACCTGGAGTCCTGCAAATTCTATTTCCTCTGCAACCGAATGGCAGCCAACGGCTAATCCATCGGCTACAACACCCTACATTCTTACGGTAGAAAGAGATCTCTGCATAATGACAGACACTGTCGAAATAACTGTAATTGAACAAACAAACGTATGGGGGAGAGATACGACCATATGCTTTGGCGACGAAATTCTATTAGAAGTATTTGGAGAAGCAGATACTTATCAGTGGACTGATTCTGAGTACTTATCAAACCTCACAGAGGAAAGCACTTTTGCTAATCCTGAAGTTACGACGACATTTGTAGCTACAGCCAAATTGGCTACCTGTGCTGAAGATACAGCGAGTTTTACAGTGAATGTAGAAGAGCTACCAGATATCAAAACGGCACCAGTTCGGCACTACATTCCAGGAGAATATATTGAGCTGTTAGCTGAGCCTGGATTGGATAATGTTCATCCGCTCTCTTACCAGTGGTCTCCAGCGACAGGTCTGAGTTGCCGAAATTGTGATTCTCCTACTGTAGCTCCTGAGGGAGAAATAGTTTACACCGTTACAGCTACAGATTCCATCTACGGTTGCAGTAGTCAGAGAGATGTAACAGTAACTGAGTTATATGCTTGTCCAACAGAATTGTTCAGCGTACCAAATGTATTTTCACCAAACGGTGATGGTGTAAATGATATGTTAGAAATGCACCTTTCGCCGACGGTAGAAGAAATAATTAGCTTCCAGATTTACAACCGCTGGGGCGCACTCGTCTACGAAACAGATGATCGCTTTGATGGTTGGGACGGAACATTCAGAGGCAGAAAACAGCAAGAAGGCGTATACATTTATGTACTACAAGCGGTTTGTCCTTTGGATGGAGAAGTGATTATGGTTAGAGGAGATATTACGATTTTGAGGTAGTAGTTTAGACTTCAAAACAATTTAGCAAAAGCTAACAAGAGGGCTTTGATTAGCGGGTATATAGGTACTCCAAATCAAAGCCCTCTGTCTTTTCCAGCTCTTCTACTTCCGCTAAATGTAAATCAAGTATTGCTGCTTTCAGTCTTTTCAAAGTCTGCTCTACTTCGCTCTGTCTTACGGCAAAATGAATTTCTCCTTTCTCCGAAAATTCTTGTTTGCAAATATCTAACTCCAGTTTCTTAACGGCATTCATAACGGAACTCATCAAAGAATAACCAAACTCCAATTGGTAGACATCTTCTATAATTCTTTCTATAATAGTGGCTTTCTCTAAAGCTAGTCTTGCTGATTCTCTATAAGCATTGATGAGGCCTGAGGTACCCAGTTTTGTTCCGCCAAAATAGCGAACGACTACGATGAAAACATTGGTCACTTCCATCTTATCAATCTGCCCCAGTATCGGACGACCTGCGGTACCGGAAGGTTCGCCGTCATCATTTGCTCGAAAATTATTTTGATCAATCCCCAAACGATAAGCATAGCAATGATGCCGAGCCTTAAAATGCTCCTGCTTCACTTCCTGCAAATGAGCCTGCCACTCCTCCTCGGTATACGCTGGAAAAGCATAAGCTATGAACTTACTCCCTCGGTCTTTAAACTCTGCGGTATAATGGCCGGTAATGGTTTTGTAACTGTCGGTCATGGGAGGAATGTACGGAATTTGTTAGTGAATTGTTGAAAAGTAGAACGGATGAATGATTATTAAATCATTAACAACCATTCATCTTCCATTAACAAGACCTAAGATCCATACAGCTTAACTTTGTAGGGAGAATATCGTATTGTATCACTAGGCAAGAAGGAGGAGTTAGAAGATAAGCCCCTGACATATAAGTTGTTGCTAAGAGATTTTTTAACAGCAATCCTGTATATTTGCCGCAAAATCGAAAACCTTGTTGGATACTGAAAAGTTATATATTCAACAAGTGATCAAAACCATAAATTATGACATTAGGAACTTTATTACTTTATATCGGGATAGCAGCAATTGTATTGACCGGAGGTGTACTTGCACTGAAAAGAAATAAAAACGTACTCATTACTTATCTACAAAACTTCTGTGGAGCGCTCTTCTTGTTTTCAGGCTGGGTGAAGGCTGTAGATCCGCTAGGGACTGCTTACAAGATGGAACAGTACTTTGCGGAATTTGAATCTACTTTTGAGGCGACTTGGTTTTCCTTCCTCGCTCCGATGTTTCCATTTTTGTCTAATTACTCCATTGGCTTTTCTGTAGGAATGATTGTCTTTGAAATCGTATTGGGAGCGATGTTGCTCATTGGTATGACAAATAAGTGGACGAGTTGGGCTTTCCTTTCTCTGGTTGTCTTTTTTACGTTTCTTACAGGATTCACATACTTGACAGGTTACGTTCCTAATGATGTGAACTTCTTCCAATTCGGAAGCTGGGGACCATATGTAGAGTCCAACATGAAAGTGACCGACTGTGGTTGCTTTGGTGATTTTATAAAATTAAAACCTAAGACTTCTTTCTTCAAAGACGTATTCCTTCTGATTCCAGCGATCCTATTTGTGTTGCAACACAAAAATATGCATGAGTTATTTACCTCAAAAGTGCGAGGTATTATTACAGGGATTGTAACGGTAGGAACTTTAGTCTACTGTATCAGCAATTACTCCTGGGATTTACCAGATGTTGATTTCCGACCGTTCGCTGTGGAAAACAATGTTGCTGAAATCAAAAGAGTAGAACTAGAGGCTGCTGCTAATGTGCAAGTAACGGATTACAAACTAACGAACAAGTCTTCCGGCGAAGTTGTCAGCGTTCCTTATGCAGAATTCATGAAGCGCTTCCAGGAATTTCCAAAAGAAGAATGGGAGTATGAGCAAATTCGTTCTAAACCAGCTATTGAAGCGACAAAGGTCAGCGAGTATTCTTTCCAAGATGAAGATGGTATAGAGTACGCAGATGATTTATTAGCGGATGATAATTATCATTTTCTAATCGTCTGTTACAAGTATTACTACGATACAGAATCAGAGACAGTACTCGTAAACGATACCACTTATGTAGCCGATACCATTGTAACAGCGGATACTTCTTATGTCGTTCAGAAAATTGATAGTGTAAAAAAACGGGAAGCCAGTCAGACGAAATACATCTGGGATACCGATTACCAAAAGATTTTCAAAAACAAAATCAACCCTTTAGCAGAAGCTGCTGAGAAAGCGGGGTACAAGGTGACCGCAGTTGTAGGAGGCGCAGGGCCAGAAGCTATAGAGGAGTTTAGACATTCCACTCAGACGGCCTACCCATTCTATATGGCTGATGATATTTTGCTAAAAACAATTGTGCGCTCGAATCCTGGAGTCGTCTTGTTTAAGAATGGTAAAATTGTAAACAAGTGGCACCACAAGAAGTTACCTTCCTTTGCGGAAATGGAGGCGAAAAAGTTTCAATAGGGGGTTAGTCTTTAGTCTTTGGGAATTAGTCTTTGGTGCGCTCAATACGTATTGAGCGTACTAAAGACTAAAGACTAATTCCTAAAGACCAAACACTAATACCTAAAGACTTCCTCAAAAAAAACACCTAGAAAAGACGAGAATAAAAAAAAATGATTTTCTTTGCACCTGAGCTTTTTAGCAAGTGCATTTTATAGAAAAATAACTTTGCTAATCACTTTCGCTCAAAAAAATAGAACCTGTTATTTTCAGATTCTGAAGTGATATAAAGATATGCTTAGTCGAAGAAATATTCGTGTCAAGGTTATGCAAATGCTGTATTCCGCAAGTCGGGATTCTGGTGGTACATTTCCTGAAATCCGCAAACAGTATAGAGATAATATACAGCGCTCCTATCAGTTGTATCTATTCAATATGCTATACCTCACCAAGATAGCGGAGTACGCTGTTCACGATGGCGTCAAGCGAAAGGCGAAGCACCTACCAACCGCTGATGATAAAGTTTTTACAGATAAGCTATTCACCAACGAATTGGTTCAAGCCCTACTAAACGAATCTAATATAAACAGCTACTGGGATCGAGAGAAGTTTCGTTCTTGGGTAGATGAGGATAACGTTCGTCAGTTGTATCAGGCTTTTCTGAAAACAGAACATTATCAGAAATACAATCAAAACAATAATCCTACAGTTGCTGATCATAAGTCGGTACTACTAGAGTTGTTTAAATTCTGTGTAGCAAGTGAGTCTTACGACGAGATCATGAGTGACCTCTACTGGAGTTGGGATGACGACCGATCTCTGATTATTGGTACGATGAAGAAAACGATCAAAGCACTACCGAATAAGGTTGATTTCTTTGAAGCTAACAAACCAGACGAAGAGGCTACTATAGAATTTGGAGAGACCTTGTTGTCTAATGTTTATCATAAAGGAGAAGAACTACTTGCAGTGATTGAGCCAACATTGAAAAACTGGGATGCAGACCGAGTTGCTATTTTGGATATGATTATTCTAAAAATGGCGCTTAGTGAATTAACTGCTTTTCCGTCTATTCCAACTAAGGTGACGCTGAATGAATTCGTAGAAGTTGCTAAAATGTACAGTACCGATAAAAGTAAGGACTTCATCAACGGTATTCTAGATCGCCTGATGAAGAAGCTGAACAAAGAAGGCAAAATAAACAAAGAGGGGAGAGGGCTGATTGGGTAGTTAATTAAAATTAAAATAAAAAGGAAAATTAAAAATGGCCTTCGGTCTGTGTAAAGAAAGTTCGCGCTGCCGTTTCAAGGCGGCGGTGAGAATTCTTTCTTTTGAAGTTGTGACAGAATCTGTCTGATAAATTTGGACTTTTCTGACGAGTTCTTTAATCAAATATATTGTTGAGAAAACCTAGTTACTTAAATTAATTCTAATCTGTCTGTTGGCAAAAGCCAGACAGGCAATATAATTACGTTTTCAAATGTCAAAAACCGTATTGAACTTTTTGTGCACCTGTTTATTGGTGGCATACTTCTCCACAATTGCTATAGCGCAATCTCCTACTCAACCTAATGGTATCGCTGTTAAAGGTTTATTCATCAATCACATCGAAAACACGTTCTCTGATTTTAAGAATAATACCTACGGTGCCGAACTCACTTATTTGAGACACCTCAAAGGACCGCTGAAATTAGCAGTGCCTTTTAAGGTTGGTTCCGTTGATATTATTAATGATTTAGATGGAAGGGAAACGTCCAGACTGTTAGTGTCAATGGATGCACTTCTACACTTATCTCTTTTTAAAGATCATAGAATTCTTGCACCTTATATTTTTTCTGGAATAGGTTTGTCTTACCTCGATGTTGCGCTTACCGATGGCGAAACCTTTCCAGTGATTCCTGCTGGAGTTGGTTTGCAGATTAAACTGAAAAGTGAACTGTACGCTCAGCTACAATATGAATATCGTTTCCCTTTGGATAATGCTTATGGTAACAATCAACTCGGAGTCGGTATCGCCTACTACTTTAGCGGAAAGCCAAAAATAAAGGACATGGATGGTGATGGCATCGCAGATGAAATGGACGACTGCCCAGAACTACCTGGTACGGAAGATCTCTTCGGTTGTCCAGATACTGATGGTGATGGTCTGGCAGATCAATTCGATAAATGTCCAGAGGTCATCGGTTTGGCAAAACTAGGCGGCTGTCCTGACACTGACGAAGACGGTGTTCCTGACAACACAGATGATTGTCCACAAGAAGCAGGGCCAAAAGAAAACGGCGGTTGTCCTCACTTAGATTCTGATTGAGACGGAGTTCCTATTGAAATTGACGACTGTGTAGACGTACCTGGTGTTCCAGAAAACTATGGTTGTCCAGTCAATGAAGATCCTGATGGAGACGGTTTCCCAAATGATATTGATGCTTGTCCTGATTTGGCAGGTTCTCTAAACGGTTGTCCAGATTCCGATGGTGATGGCGTTGCAGATCCTGAAGACAGTTGTCCAAATATCCCAGGTGTGGCTTCCAACTATGGATGTCCTGACGTAACCAGCACGATGAACCAAAGCGATTTACTACTTTTAGAAAGTGCGAAGTACGGCGTCGAATTTACAGATGGAAGCTCCACACTAACGACCGCTTCAAAAGAAATTCTAGATCAGATAGCGGCAATATTGACAAATTACTCAACGTACAATTTATCCATTGCAGGTCATACAGATAGCGTTGGCTCCTCTGGTGAGAATCAAAAATTGTCGGAACGGAGAGCTAAAGCTTGCTACGATTATTTGATTTCAAGAGGAGTGAATCCTTCGCGATTGAGTCATACTGGCTATGGGGAGTCGGAACCTTTGGAGTCTAATAAATACAAGGCTGGTCGGGCGAAGAATCGGCGGATTGAATTCAATGTGTATAAGCGATAAGAAGAATTTAATTAATTATTTCAGTATATGTGGAAAGCTGCTCACCTTTGGTGGGTGGCTTTTTTTGATAGCTTTACGAACTTCGCTTACACATGCAGCCCACTTCTCCAGGTCCTAGAGGCAGGTGCAAAGCTAATTTACAGTTATAAAAACTACTCCCAGATTCCAACAGGTTTTCTTAATCCAAACCTGATAGTTCAATTTTTTCCAAACGAAACTGCAACATTCGCAATTTTTTGTATTTGTTCAAAGCAAAGCATTGGAATATCTTTGGTATATAAAACAATAGAATACTAAATAGTACAGTCGCTCAAAAATATCTTCCGTTATGAAAAACCTCTCGTTTCTAATCCTATCACTTTTTTTCAGTTCTGTAAATGTTTTTGGACAATGTCCTACTGTTGATACGCTTCATTTGAATACGCAGGCGGAGGTGGATGCTTTT
>JBGCDT010000390.1:0-8012 GCA_045105695.1 Saprospiraceae bacterium
GCGCAGCAACAAACTCAGTTGCGTGATAACAATAGTTTGAAATCTGACTTAGCATTATTGCAAGAACGATTAAAATCATTGAATAAGCAGTTAGAAAAACAACCGGCTGCCAATAATCGCAATGACAATTCTAAAGAGATAGATCGTTTGCGAGCGGAAATAAATGCTCAAAAAAGACTGATTGAAACCTCCTCTAATGGACGCTCTGATGCAGAAGTTCTAGCGCTACAAAGTAAGGTCAAGTCACTAGAAGCACAGAATGCACAGTTTCTTTTGCTGATGCAAAACAACGATTCGTCGAACGATAGTATGGTCATCAAAAAAGTAGTCATTGATACCATTCGTATTGCTGAACAGAATGCTACAAACCCAGATACAAGTCTAATGCTGTTGGTAGAGCAAATGGCAGAAATGGAAAAGCAATTAGCTGAGAAAAATAAGATGTCTTCTGAAAACAAAAATGCTCAGTCTGAGTTAGTCAAAACCTTACAGGATCGAATAACTCAATTGGAAGCAGAACTGAAAAAGAAACCAACGCCAGCTCCACCAATTGTAAAAGTGATACCAGCACCTATTCCTGAAAAAGCACCAATAGAAGAATTCATTACAAAACACAGGCAAGAGAATGTGTACTTCGACAATGGTTCTTATAACCTAAATTCTCTGCAACGTGAAAAAGTGGCAACCATCGCCACTTGGTTAGACACTTATGAATTGTTGGATATCAATGTAAAAGGTTTTGCCAGCAACGTCGGAAGTCGAACGGTCAATGAACGAATTTCCAGGAAGAGAGCGCAATCTGTGAAAGAGACCTTGGTGAAAATGGGGGTAGCGGGAGATCGTATTATCATTCAGCCTTTAGGTATTGACGCGACGTCTACTGACCCAGCGAATGCGCGGCGAGCGGAGATTCATTTGTTTGTACGTGGGATGTAGGAGGGGGAACTTTAGGAATTTGTCTTTAGTCTTTAGTGCGCTTTATTCGCGTCCAAGACTAAAGACCAATTCCTAATTCCTAAAGACTTAAAATCTATTTCTTATCCAACCACCACCTCAAGCCAACATAAAATCTAGTGCCCATTACTGGTGCAAAAACCTGTGAAGCATCGAAGTCGCTAGAACGCCAGTCGTCGCCGCTGATGATGGGATTATTCTGAGTGTAATTAGTGATGTTTTCACTACCGACGTAAACGTCCCATGTTTTGAATTTCTTAGTAATCTGAGCATTCAAAAGTGCGAAGGCAGGGGAGTGTCCAGTATGGTCTTTTACATTTTCCGGGTCCCGACCAAAGTTGTCAGGGAAACGTTGTTTGCCAACTAATTGTAAGGTCGTATTGAAAGACCAAAGTTCGTTAGCAGTTTTGTAATCAGCGGTTACCATTCCACGGTGGCGAGCGACCAAAGGCTTTTGACGCAAACCGCTGAGGTACTCCACTTTTACATCATTGTATTTATAAGCCACCTTCATTTCTAATCGCTCAATGATATCGTATTTTACAACCGTAAGTATACTGTTAGAATAAGACTCTCCATCTAGGTTGTAGAAAATAGCTTGGTCGTGCGCTGCGTCTAAATCGAGTACAACTTGCTGGTCAAACTGCGTTCTGTAAACATCCACAGAAACCTGTCCACCACGTTCTGCAATTTCAAAAGTCTTCGTAAAATTCACACCCATGTTGATGGCTGACTCAATTTCTAAATCATCTTGAATATCAATTTGCCGCCCACGGCTACTGGAGAAAATACTTAGATTCTCTGCAATGATATTTGGCGTACGATAAGCTCTTCCGGCAGAGAGACGAAGGATGGTGTTTTCATTAAAATTGTATTTCAAGTTCAGGCGAGGAGAGACCAACCAGTCGAATAAATTATGTCGGTCAACCCGTAAACCTGCAACCAAACCGATCTTATCATTGAAAGATTCAAAGATGTTGGTACCGTTTGTTTTAGTGTATTCTGCGTATACTCCAGCAACTCTTTCCGTTCTGTCATTATTATTTGTTCTATCATTAGTTGGATTGTCTAATTGCTCTTCGTAATCATCGTACATATAGCTGGCACCTGCTGCAAACTTATGATCTGTAGAAGAACCCAGTAATGTTTCATACATCAATTGGGTGTATACATTTCTCTGGACACCTTCGTGAACTAATGGACCGTAGAAGTTATCCAGCTTATGCCAGGACGCGTTGTAGATCATGGCCAATGAGGTGTTAGGATTTTCAAAACCAATAAAGCCTAGTTTACCAAAAGCTTCAACCCGTTGGTTTCTTTGTTTTGATCTAAAGAAATCAGTGCTTTGTCGTATGTCGCCTCCTGTTCTTTCATCGCTCAATGCGTGGATGTTGAACTGACTTCTCCATTCGTTTGTGCGATAGAATAAGCGATACATTCCGTTGAATGTTTGCTTTAGTGGCATCTCTAAATAGTTGTCATTATTAGGATCCATTTCATTTTGCATAGAACCTGCATGAAGCAAAACGCCTGTACTCCACTTCTCATTTATCTCTTTGTTGAGGTGAACATTCGCCTCGAATCTTCCGTGATAGGAACCGTAGAGATTTACAAAAACAGGATAGTCCTGAAAAGGCTTTTTAAGTTCAGAATTGATTTGTCCGGTGATGGAGTTGTAACCATTTTGTACCGAACCAGAACCTTTGGCAATGCTGATGCCATTGATCCAAGTACCAGGAAGGAATTCCATTCCGAGCGGAGTGCCCAAGCCATTTAGCGCGGGTCGTTTTTCAACTAACATAGCGGTATACATTCCTCTTAGTCCAAGCATCTCTATTTCACGTGCGCCAGTAATAGCATCTGCGTAGGTTACATCAATAGAAGCATTCGTTTCAAAACAATCAGCGAGACTACAGCAAGCCGCTTTTTTTAATTCACCAGATCCGATGGTTTCGATATTCATCGCCTGAATGGTAGAAATGTAATTGTCTCTGATTTTGGCAGCGACCTCTACTTCCATAAGATCAGCAACGCCATTTATGGAAAGATGAACGGTATCTTCATTTGGATAGATTTCAAAAGTAGTCGTCTCGTAACCTACATAATCAATATAGAGATTCAGCGTATCGGCAGCTTGTGATGTAGGTCTGTTCAGTTGGTACCAGCCATTGAGGTCGGCAACAGTTCCGTTGGTAGTTCCTTCCCAATATAATGTTGCGCCGAAAAGCGGCTCTTGACTGTCGTTGGTTAGGAAGCCTTTGATGGACTGCGCATTCAGTTGAAAAGCGAAAAAGAAAATTGTAAGAAATAGTATACGTGACTTCATTCCACAAAAATACGAATTTGAAGGTAAAAAGGTTTTTGGCCCTTATTGGTTAACAAGTCAATAACATGGCGTAATCTAAGTTTGTTCTAACTATGCCCTAATTGTTGGTTGAAAGCTTAATCATTTACCTGAAAATCGTAAAAATAACATAGGAATTACTTCTATGTGTGTGATTTTCTTGTTAAAGAAATTATATCGTAATTTTTTGTAAGTCAGTTGTTTAAGGGTGAATTATAGCATTTTTTGAATGAAATACTTGTGATGATTCTAATAAATTGTCTTTTGTCTAATATATGATTCTTGATATGTTTGTGTTACTATTATTCAAGTTATAACCCACAAAATATAAAGCAATTTGCCTTATAAGACATATAGCAGGATTTGTAAAAGTGGCTGCGCTGGTTGATTACCGGGCGCAGCCATTTAGTTTTTTACTTCATCTCCTTCCGAAGTTGTTCTAAGATCGTTTTTCCATTCTCATTCTTAGGATCCATCTCCACCGCTTTCTTATAATTTTTTACAGCGAGTTTTTTCTGACCATCCGCTAAGTAAGCTTCGCCAAGACTATCATAGACATTGCTCGACTCAGGGAATTCGGCAACGTTTATTTTAAAGATTGCTATCGCTCCTTTTACATCTCCATCTCTCATCAGCATATAGCCAAGGTTGTTGAACTCCCCCTCACTTAACTTGTAAGTGTCATCTGATTTATATTTTTCAATAAATTTTAAACCAGCATCCAGGTTTTCTGTACTGATCTTTTGCATAACTGCTTTGGCTAGAGATCGCTTAGGCATTTCGTAGGACTTATTGTGAAGTATTCCATTGATATTTGCAGTGATCCCTTCCAGATCTGCTCCACCAGTATTGTTGAGCAACACGACTAGGTTTTTGTCCTCAGGCATTCGTGTTATCAATGTATTGAATCCGTTGATGCCACCACTGTGTCTGATCATGGAGACGGTATCCTCAGAGGTACCAACTGGTACGCTACCAATGATCCAACCATAACCATAATGTGCTCCTGACCATTCAGGTATGTATTTGGAAAACATCATTTCACTATATTTAGGCGAAAGTATTTTATGATTGTATAATCCCTGATCCCACAAGTACAAATCTTCTACTGTAGAATATAAAGAACCAGCGGCGTAAGGAACCGTCATGTCCAAATAAGGGGAATTACTATAACCAACGCCATCGTAACTATAGCCAGTTGCTCGCTTTTTCAATAGCTTAGCATGACTGTCAAAGCCTGAATTATTCATGCCGAGGGGCTCAAAAATGTGCTCTTGCAAATTCTGCTCATAGCTCTTCCCTGTCACCTCTTCGATGATAACACCCAACAAAAAATAACCTGAATTGCTATAAGCAAATTTTTCACCTGGCGTAAAATTCAGCGTAGAATCTGAGAATGTTTTTAAAAAATCAGTTGGAGTGGAAGGATCTCTACTGATGTTTTCAAAGAAGCCAGGGAAGGAAGTATAGTTCGGAATACCCGAGGTATGCGTCATCAAATGATGCAAGTTGATTTTGTCTGCCGTCTCTTTCGGATAATCAGAAAGATAAGTGGAGATGGGTGTTTTTAAATCTAGTTTTCCTTCTTGGACCAACTGCATGATTCGCATACAAGTGAACTGCTTCGTGATGGAAGCGATCCGATGTTTGGTATCCGTCTCGTTTGGAATATCCCATTCCATGTTGGCCATGCCGTAGCCTTTTTTGAAAATGACCTTTCCGTTTTTGGCGACCAGCGCAGAGCCGTTGAATTGTTCGTACTTGGTGTATTGGCTTAGGAGCTGATCTATTTGTTCTGCCTCTGTTTGGGCATTCGTAACGGGCAGGCAAAGAATCAAAAGGCTACTGAGTAGAAGAATGGATTGATGTAACTTGGTTTTCATCTAATGATATTTTGTTTTTTATGAAATAATGTAAGTGTATTGTTATAAAGGACAAGGAGTTTTTTAAAAGGTTGTAAAGAGGATGTGTTTTTTGGGTGATAGATTACAGATAGAAGGGTGACCGATTTATCTCGCTATTTCAAATGTAATAATGTTGAAGGTAATTACTGGGAAGGTAATCTTTTAATTTTTTCTACGAATGATTGTAAAATTCGGTAGGCTGTTCCTATGGAACGCTTTTTCGTTCTGGTGCGGATGTTCTATAGACAGTTTGTTCCGATGGAATATTTATACACTGAGGCTGATTTCTAAGGCCATGCGTTTTTTCTCACTTTTTTATCTAACCTCGGAAATGTCCTGTAAGGACAATCTGTTTATAGCACCATAACATTGGTGCGATTTTGCGTTCCATAGGAACAGCCTACCTACAATTCAGATTTCAGAATAAATAATTACCCCATTCCAGTAATTAATTTTAAATTAGCAACCCTTCTACATCATAACAATCTGCAAAACATGACCACAAGAATCACCTCCCTAAAAGAATACAAAACCACTTACAAAGAATCCGTCAAAGACCCAGAAGCCTTTTGGGAAACCCAAGCTAAAACCTTCAAGTGGCGAAAGAAATGGAAGAAGACCTTAGAATGGGATTTCTCCAAACCTGACGTAAAATGGTTCCAAGGCGGAAAACTAAACATCACTGAAAATTGCCTCGACCGACACCTCAAAAAACGCGGCAACCAAACCGCCCTCATCTGGGAACCCAACGATCCCAGCCAACCTTTCAAAACCTACACTTACAAAGAATTACATGAGGAAGTTTGCAAATGCGCCAACGCACTGAAAGCGAACGGCATCAAAAAAGGCGACCGCGTTTGTTTCTATATGCCGATGGTGCCGGAGCTGGCAATTGGCGTATTGGCCTGCGCGAGGGTAGGAGCGATTCACTCGGTAGTCTTCGCTGGCTTTTCAGCAAATGCACTGGCGGATCGGATCAAAGACGCGACTTGCAAAATGGTGATTTGCTCAGATTATAATTCACGAGGGACGAAGAACATTCCAGTGAAAGCAGTGGTGGACGATGCACTCAAGATGGGGTGCAAATCTGTAAAGACCGTTCTGGTTCATAAAAACACTGGCGATAAAGTGAAGATGAAAAAGAACCGTGATCTGTGGTGGCACGAGCAGGTAGATCGAAGACGTAAGACTAATGTTGCGGAAGTAATGGAGGCTGAAGACATGCTCTTCATTTTGTACACTTCGGGTTCTACAGGCAAACCAAAAGGCGTTGTTCATACCTGCGGCGGCTACATGGTTTATACTGCTTACAGTTTTCAAAATGTATTTCAATATGAAGAGGGCGACGTCTACTGGTGTACTGCCGACATTGGTTGGATCACGGGCCATTCCTACATTATATATGGTCCTTTGCTCAGTGGCGCCACGACGATTATGTCCGAAGGCGTACCGACCTATCCTGATCCAGGACGCTTCTGGCACATTTGCGAAAAGCATAAAGTCAATCAATTCTATACAGCCCCGACTGCCATCCGCGCGCTCATGGCAAAAGGAGATCACTGGCCGAGTCATTACGATTTGTCCAATCTGAAAGTCCTGGGAACCGTCGGCGAACCGATCAACGAAGAAGCTTGGCAATGGTACCACAAATACATCGGCAAAGGAAAATGCCCCATCGTAGATACCTGGTGGCAAACCGAAACGGGTGGTATTATGATCACCGGTTTGGGCGGTCTGCTTCCGCAAAAACCAACCTATGCGGGTCATCCAATGCCTGGCATCCAACCTTGCTTAGTCGACTCCGATGGCAAACTGGTGCGTGGCAATAACAAGGAAGGATTGCTCTGTATCAAATTCCCCTGGCCGTCCATGATCCGCACGACTTATGGCGATCACGAGCGTTGCTACAATGTTTATTTTTCGTCTTTCAAAAACAAATACTTCACTGGCGATGGCGCCCGTCGCGATGAAAAAGGTCGTTACCGAATCATCGGTCGGGTAGATGATGTGATCAATGTCTCCGGTCATCGAATGGGAACGGCCGAAGTAGAAAACGCCATCAATGAGCATGACAATGTCGTAGAGTCTGCCGTGGTCGGTTACCCGCATGCCATCAAAGGCCAGGGCATTTACGCCTACGTCATCACCAACAAACCAGTGAAGGATGAGGCTGCTTTTCGCAAAGAGGTCCTGAAAGTGGTGACTAAGGAAATTGGTCCGATTGCGAAACCGGATCAGATTCAGCTGGTGCCTGGGTTGCCGAAGACGAGGTCGGGGAAAATCATGCGTCGGATACTGAGGAAGATTGCTTCTGGGGAAGGGGAGCAGTTGGGGGATGTGAGTACGTTGCTGAATCCGGAGGTGGTGGAGGTTGTGTTGGGTGGGGTTTTGGTTTGAGGGGACAATAACGTATAATTCAGTATTGATGAGCCAACTAATAAATTTAATCCATATACAACGAGAATACAGTCTTAAAACATTCGAAGAAGAAATAGGAAAAGGACCGGATTCTAATGCTATAAAAAGAATATTAAATAATAAATTTGATATAAGAATTCATGATGAAAATCAATTAGAGATTAAATCTTGGTGGTCAGTTGGAACAATGATAGGAGACTTTGAGCGCGGAGGAATTAAAATTATTGCAGAATTAAATGAGGTGAAAAATATAATAAAATTAGGGACAGTCTTATCGTCAGATTTAAACTTTATAACAGGAAGCTGTTTGCTGATTTTTATTTTAATGCTATTTATTAATTACCCGATTCCAATATGGATTTATCCATTAATATTTTTACTCCTCTTTGGTT
>JBGCDT010000391.1:0-4180 GCA_045105695.1 Saprospiraceae bacterium
CGACTACACTAGAAACGAAGTAGCGGATCGCCTCGGCTTGTCCTCTGACGATGTGAACATCATTCCTACTTTTCTAGGTGGAGGTTTTGGTAGAAGATTACACACCCCCAATGCTGTCCAAGCTACGATCCTTTCAAAAGCGGTTGGTAAACCTGTGAAATGTTTTTTCGATAGAAAAGAAGAATTCCAAAACGACACCTTCCGCCCACCAACGCATCATGTGCTGAAAGCGACTTTGGATGACCAAGGATTGATCTCCGCTATTGAACACAATGTCTCCAGTGGTGATGTGGCTTTTGGCTCTGCAATAGTTCCGAGTTTTGCGCCAGCAGTACTTGGGGCAGATCTGGGAGCTTGGCGAGGTGGTATGATTAACTATAGTAAAATCCCAAACTACCAGGCCATCTCCTGGCGCGTCAAATTACCTTTTGCGACCAGCTGGTGGAGAAGCCTTGGCCTATTGGCAAACACTTTCGCCATCGAAACCTTTATGGACGAATTGGCCATTAAGACTGGCAAAGACCCCATCCAATTTCGGCTCGACCAAATAGATACTTCAGACGAAGCTGGTAAACGCTTAGCTAAAGTAATAGAGGTCGCTCGTGATAAATCGGGTTGGAATAATTACAAAACTGCGAATGGAAAAGCCTTAGGTTTCGCTTGCTCTGTGGATGTGAATACGCCTTGTGCTCACGTTGTGGAAGCGGAGATGAAAGAGGGAAGAATTAAGGTTCATAAAGTGACTTGTGTAATGGACCCAGGCCTAGTTATCAACCCTGACCAGGTGCGGGCGCAGTGCGAAGGTTCCATTGTCATGGGCATGAGTGCTGCTTTGTATGAACAAATGAACGTGGTAGACAATCAACTGAGGCCAACAATCTACGGCCCATACCAAATGGCGCTAATGCGAGATGCGCCAAAGGAAATCGATGTCATCCTTTTGGAAACGACGGGTATACCTGGTGGAGTTGGCGAACCGCCGCTGGGACCGATTGGGGCTGCTGTGGGAAATGCACTCTTTAGGATTACTGGGGAGCGGAAGCGGAGTATGCCTTTGGGATGAAAAGAACGCAGATGACATAGATTTTCATAAAATGTAAGTATATTGTTATCTAAAGAAATCTAAAAAACCCAGCATAACCTATGTCATCTCCCTCCAAAGAAAAGAAAGGTATTTTTACTGCGTGGTTGGAACAGCTACAACAGGAGAGCTGGCAGTTAGAACTACTGATCTCTGGATTTGCACTTTTTGGTATTCATAAAAGTAAAGATCTGATTTTTACTTTTCAGGAGTATTTGACCTTTGAATACAGTTCTCCGATTTATAGTCTTTTCCATCAGGTACTTGCCGTTGGTTGGAAGATTTTCTTTTTCAATTTGCTGGTGCATGTCATTCTCAGAGGCTTATGGATTGGAGCAATTGGTTTGCGTTATGTCTCTGGGGGAATAGACTTTGATAGCTTGGGCTACTCTCCCTACTTTACAGATTACCTCAAAAAGTCAGTAGGGGATTACGATGACTTTATAGAAGAGCTGGAGAAAATATGTAGTGTTATTTTTTCCTATACCTTTCTGCTGTTTCTATTTTTTGTTTCCATAATGTCAACTACCTTTTTTGTTTCTCTGCCCATGCAGATTGCGAAAGTATTTGGTCTAGAAATAGGCGAAGGACTTGGTACTCTTTTCCTGGGATTCTATGCCATTGCTTACGTACTTATTGGTTTAATCGTATTTATTGATTTCCTAACCATTGGTGCTTTCAAAAAAATAGATGATCCTACTGTCGCTAAAATTTATAGTTGGATTTATATTTTTTACAGTATTACCACCTTGACCTTTTTATATCGTCCGCTGATTTACAACTTCATTGACAACAAATACACAAGACCACTTTTCTATTTTTCTATCCCCTACATTCTAGCTATTCTATTTTATAACAAAGCTTTTACAACTCATTCTTTTCCGCATCTTCCCAATGAAGATGACCTAAGAAAACAAGGATTGGTTGTGAATGACTACTGGTATGAAGACCTAGCAGAAAAGCAGATAGCGCGATCTACCGAATTAGATGAAGAAGCAAAATACAAGTTACAACTGCCACATGTCATTCTTTCTGCCTACAATATGAAAGAGCCTTTTGCCTCCATACTGGTTAGGATATACCCTGATGACTCTAAGCTCTTGAAGGAAAAAATGGATATTCCACCAATTCATAAAACAGGTTTAACCTTCAGTCTTTTCAGCGAAAAACTAGAACCAGATTCTATTCGAGAGGATATTGAAGCTTCCTTTTTTGATCAGATGATGGAGTTTTCCAGAGAAAGTCGTGCCATGCGCGATTCTATAAAACGGAATCGAAAATCAAAAGAGAAGAAAAAGGTTTTTAGAAAACATAGAGACTCTGTCCGACAAGAGTTTACCAATGTTGTTGAACTAAAGCAACAAAGCTTACTAGAATACGACCAGGAAAAACAGACTAGAATTTTAGAAGCATATACCTCCTTTATTCAGATTTCCATTGACTCTGTGGATTATACGGACAGCCTCACCTGCCGATTCTCCAAAACAGACAATTCCCACAAACGAGCCCTACGTTGCAATTTTCCTATTAGATACCTTGATACCGGAAACCATACACTGACTTTTAATCGAACGCTATATAGTCGCAGCTCCAGAGACAGTACTCGCACACGTACCTACAAACTTCCATTTGTCAAACAGTTTTAATCTATGAAAAAAAATATTTTGATTTTTGGATTCCTCAATGGTATACTGTCGTTTGCTATGACGATATATTCACTAAAGAATAGCCAATTTACAATGGAAGTTGCATTAGCAGCTATACTTATATCTATTTTTGCAGCTATCCTTGCAGCCTTTTTCTATAGACGAACCCATCCACAAGATGCCTCCTTCCGTTCTTTATTGTTAGTTGTAATGGGAGGACTTATGTTAGGCTATTGCCTAAGTGTAATAGCAAATATCATCTACATTTCAAGCCTTTCAGAAGAGACTAAACTCATGCTCGAAAATAAATTCATAGAAAACCAATTTCGACGATTTGAAACAATTGCCAATTCAATAAAATTACAAGAAGAGATGGAAAAGTCTGCAGATAATCTATTCAATATTAGTCAACAACTAGCAGCGATTCCTGTATTTTTCATTTTCAATGGAATTGTCTCCGCTTTGGTGGCGCTTTGTTTGAAGCGGGAGTAATAGATATATTTTAAACATCTAAATCAGGAGCCCTCTCCCCTTCCTCATTCTCATCTCTTATAACAATACTCTTACAACTAGCCAAAAACGTCTTGTATTCCAATTCAATATAAGCTTGCTTTTCGATCTCTAATTGCTCCTCCTTATTTAATCCCACATAAAAAGCATCCACCTTACCCTCCTCATGTAACCGCTTATAAATTTCATTTCTTTTTTGTAAATCCAAAAGTTTAAAAGGCGTCAGCTTTACAAGATCACTCAAATGATCAAAGAAGCGCTTCACATGCTTTTGATGTATATCAGGAGAGAGCGAAATAGAAACCGTTCGCGTAATCCGCTTACCAGGCATGAATTTCAAAGACAACTTCAAAGCCCCCGGAGCCCCTTTCATCTCATAGTCATAGTTGCGAAAAACCTCAACACCCTTCCCTGTTTTATTGACCAACTTAAATCCGTTTTGCTGAAGCTGAGCATTAAGGTAATCCTCTTGATGAGTAATCCCTAAACGGAGGTAGAGTAAAATATTGGAATTTATCATTGAGTAATTTTAGATTGTTTTTTAGAATTGCAATTCAAAGAAATTGGAAACGTTATACTTTTTATTTTTTGACAAAAAATAAAACGTTCTTAAATTTGCAACAACTTAAAGAACCGAACAATTTCACAATAAAACAAATCATCAGATTCTAGTGTTCATCAGATGTTTTCTAATCCAAAAAATTAAACCATGAAAAATCTAACCCGACTATTTCTATTAACCCTATTACTAGCCATTGCATTCTTTGCTGGAACCTCCTGGACACAGTCTCAAAGAGGACCACAGTCATCTGATAACAATACAATTACATCCTCAACAGAGGAAGAGACCAAGGCTATTCCAGTTGCAAAAAAAACAGCTTCAAAACTAAATTCTTCTGAGATAGTTACTATTGCTCTCTTCGAAGCAGCCACTCCTTCCGTT
>JBGCDT010000392.1:0-2808 GCA_045105695.1 Saprospiraceae bacterium
CAAGTTATTTTCTATTGCAGCAAAACTGAGGTTGGCTGGATTGCCGTTATGAATTAATGTATATCCACTTACGATAAGATCGCTCCATCCATCACCATTGAGGTCTGTGGCTGCACTCAGGTCAGTGTAGTAATTGCTTCCTGTCAGTTCTAGCGGATGGGTTATCCAATCCGTACCCAGCCCATCAGCGTTTTCAAAAAACAATATTTCGGATACAGATTCATCTGTGGATTTGGAATTCGCAACGACATCTAGGTCTCCATCATTATCCAAATCAACGACGACAGATTGTCCTGCTCCGTTATGAGTCAAATAATTTCTAGGGCCTGTTTGGCTGTAGATATTAGAATAAACAAAAAGCAGTAGGCTAAGGATAGTGGTAAATATTCTCATGTCTAAGATTTTTAATGAAAGCCGATATTCAAATTCTAAAATCATTTCTGAGTACGGGCTCAATTGGTTTTTCATTTCTCTCACTTCAAATATCCACCTATTAACTACAGCAAAAAAGAACATTTATTCCATATTATATCTTACAAAAAATGTATATTACTCTATTTATCAGTAGATTAGTAATTCAATTATACAAATCAAATGACCAAATTACTCTTACTACTCAATAGCTTTTCACCCAAAGAGATCAATAATTTTCTCGTTTTTCTAGAAAATCCTTTGGTCAACAAGCGTGAAGACGTCCGTGAGTTACTCCGCTATTGGATGAAGACCCGTTTGAAATTCAAGAAAGAAGAAGGATTTCAGACCATTTTTTCTCATCAGGATTTCAAGGTAAAAACCTGGCATCTATTGACCAGTCGTTTATTCAAATTGGCAGAACAGTTTATAATTTTCAATGAATTGAAAGACGATGACATTCTGCAAAAAACGCTTTTAGCAAAAGCCTATCGAAAAAAACAACTCCCTACTTTATTTGAATCCACCATCAATGCAACTTCAAAATCATTGGAAAAGACATCAGGTGAATCAGTAGACCGGCTCCACCAGATGTTCACGCTGGAGTATGAACACTATGACTATATCGCTAGCCATAATCGAAAGGAACGCACTAATTTACAAAGGGTAAATGATTTATTAGATCAATATTACATTTCCATTAAATTGAGAAATGCCTGCTTGGCTCTATCCCGAAAAACGATGAATCAGGAACAATATGAGATACACTTTTTGCAGGACGCATTAGACAAAATAGAAGCGCAACCTACGCTATTGAATAGTCCTGCCATAAGCATGTATTACTATTGTTATAAATCCATAACTGAAGTGGAAAGTGAACAATGGTTCTCCCTTCTCAGAGAAGCGATTACAGCTCATTCTTCCCTTTTCAAACCTGCTGAAAAAAGAGACATCACTTTACTAGCTATTAATTATGGTATAAAAAAGCTGAATACCGGTGATGGTTTTTATGTCAGAGAAACATTCGAGTTGTATCGCCATAGTTTTGCCGAAGGCTATTTACTGGAAGACAAAATTATGCCTGAGCCGATGTATTACAACGTCGTTGCCCTAGCCGTAAAAAATAAAGAATTCTTATGGGCACAAGATTTTGCAACTGATTACAAAAAATTCCTGAACCCGATTTTTCAAGAACCACTTTACAACCACAGCATGGGCTTACTACAATATAAGCAAGGCAAACTGGAGGAGAGTTTGCAAACACTCGCGCTGGTGGACACCAAAATTTCGTTTGTCTTACTCGCCGTAAAATCGCTACAAATCAAAATTTATTATGAATTAAAAGAAGTGGATGCTTTGGACAGTTTGTTAGAAAGCTTCCGGGTTTATTTGCAAAGACGAAAGGATCTGGGCTATCGAAAAGAGAACTTTGAAAATCTAGTGACGTTTGTAAAACGATTGTTATCCATTCCTTACAAAAGTAAAAAGGAAAAAGAAGAGTTGATCAAAGAGGTAAAAAACGCTACAATATTTTCGGAAAAAGAATGGCTGTTGAGCCAGCTAACTAAGAAATAAGCTATGCACTGGATTGAATATGAAAAATACTCGTTCTGCGATTTTGAGGTTCCAGCACGAGTATTCTTTCAGTGGATTTTTGAACTATAGTTTTATAATTCGCTCTGTCCAGGCGCCTTCTTTGGTTTTTAATAACAAGATGTACACGCCTTTAGGAAGAGAGCTGATATCTAGCTTAATTTCTTTGGTCAGCGTTCCTTCTAACAAAGCTTTTCCGTCGGGACTCAGCAGTTGGTACTCGCCGGTTTTATTTGTTCGGAAAATGATGTTTAGAATGTTAGTTGTTGGATTTGGGAAAATGATTGGTTGGTCTTTATTGGTATTTGAAATGGCTGTATTAATTAGGTCTTCGCCGTCGCAATCTTCGTCGATGCCGTTGTTTGGAATTTCTTCGGCGTTGGGGTTGACCAAAGGGTTTTCATCGTCGCAGTCTTCTGATAGTACAAACCCATCTTGATCGAGATCGTCGTCTAAAGTTGTTTCGTCGCAATCGTCGTCCATGCCGTTGTATGGAATTTCCATGGCATCCGAATTTACAAGCGGGTCAGTATCATCGCAATCTTCAGCGAGAACAAAACCATCCTGATCCAAATCATCGTCTAAAGTAAGTTCATCGCAATCGTCGTCTATGCTGTTATATGGAATCTCGGCAGCATCGGGATTTGTAAGTGGATTGTTATCATCGCAGTCTTCGGACAGAACAAAACCATCTTGATCTAGATCATCATCTAAAGTCGTTTCATCACAATCATCGTCCATGCCGTTGTATGGAATTTCGGCAGCATCGGGATTTGTAAGTGGATTGTTATCATCGCAGTCTTC
>JBGCDT010000393.1:0-3314 GCA_045105695.1 Saprospiraceae bacterium
ATCATTTATCGATTTTAATTTTTTTACTACTTCAAAAACAAATTACCATGACAAAGAAAAACATTTTTAATCTAGTCATTGCCATGTGCATAGCTAGTCTTGCTGGGGCTCAATGCCTTGGTACCCCAACCGCAGAACTTATTGTGCCAGGAGTGCCTGATGGAAACGGAACCTGTTCATTCAATTTAGAAATGTGTGTAAATGTAATCGAGGAAAATACAGTTAGAAGAATTATATTTTCTTCAGGTGGTGTTACAGAAAACTTAGATGCAAATGGAAACGGAAATGGAAACGGAAATGCTACTTTCTCTCTTGGACAGCAATGTGCTACTTTGTCTTTGACTTTAGATTGTAATATTTCTACTGAATTCTCTGCAACTATCACTGGATTAGAAAGCAATGGTAACGGCAATGAATGTTCCTCATTTACAGGAGATGTCATTCCTACTGGTGGAAGCTCCCCCCTCCCAGTAGAACTCATCTCCTTTCGTGCTGAACTCCAAAACAACGACCAAGTAATGATCGAATGGTCAACTGCCTCCGAAGAAAACAATGATTACTTCGAGCTACAGCACAGCACAAACGGTAGAGACTTTGAAGCTATCGCTAAGATCAATGGAAACGGAACGACAGACGACAAACAGTACTACGTTCATTTTGATGAATCTCCTGAACGTGGATACAATTACTACCGCATCAAGCAGGTTGACTACGATGGGAAGTTTGAAATCTTTGATATGGCAGTTGTAAAAGTAGATGCAACTGAAATTTTCAAAGTGTTCCCAGCAAGAACTAATGATCAAATTATTTTTGAATCTCCGATCTTTGCAGATAAGGATCAGAACATTGAGTTATTTAATAGCTCTGGTGTATTGATGACTTCAAAAATGCTTAATGCTGGTTCTTACAAACTTAACTTTGACGTACAAACTTTTCCAGCAGGTATTTATTTCCTTCGTTTCATTAACGAATACCATGAATACGAAACCTTGAAGTTTATTAAAGTAAGGGACTAAGTAAGACTCCTTAAAAAAAACTACAGAAGTGGTCACTTTTTCTAAAGTGGCCACTTTTTTATTTTTAAACCACTTGTTATTCAGCTGTTAATGATTTGTACAGACCACCTATTTCATCTTTCTTACAACAAATCAGCAAATGAATCATGAAAAAATCAATTTACCTCTACTTTGTGTTTCTCCCTTTTCTATTTCTGAATTGCTTTGGACAAACGCAAAAAGACACCTCATCTAAAGAAGAACGAATTCTTTCTAACAATACTTCTACAAAAAAAACAAACAACGCTACAGGAGTCACTCCCCTATCCTTCAACCCTTACTTAAAAACAGAAAAACCAAATACGGAAAAACTCGTTGCAGAATACCTTCGTGATATCCATGAAGACAAAAAAGGGAACATTTGGTTTGGTACTTTGGCAAGAGGTGTCGCTCGTTTTGATGGAAAGAGCCTGACTTATTTTTCAATTGATGAAGGTTTGGCAGATACCCAAGTCAACGAAATTGCAGAAGATAAGAAAGGTAACCTATGGTTCGCTACTACTAATGGCGTTTCTAAATACGACGGAAATACTTTTACCAATTTCAGAACGAGCGAAGGCCTCCAAGACAATGGCACCTGGAGTATTATGATAGATAGTAAAGATAATATCTGGGTAGGAACGATGAAAGGAGTCTCTGTATTCAGAGGATCAAAATTTGAGGAATTCCCTCTACCCAAAGCGGATATTGACGAACTTACTTTTAGATTCGATCCTAAGTTAGCTTGGTCTATTATTGAAGATCGAGAGGGTAACATTTGGTTTGGAACCGATGGTCAAGGAGCATGGAGATACCACCCAAATAACAATACTTTTACAAATTTCACAAAGAAAGATGGTCTCTGCAATAATGTGGTCTATCATGTTCTGGAAGATCAAAACGGTGCGATATGGTTTGGTGCTATGCAGACTAGAGTGGCTGAAAAGGATAATCCATATTCTTACGTTGACTCATCCGATGGTGGTTTGAGTCGTTACCAAAAGGATGAAACGGAGAAGGGATTTTCAGTAGATCAGTTTCCAAATATAAAAGGGTTAAACGGTACCAACATTTGCCCCATCTATGAAGATAACGATGGAAACATTTGGATAGCTTCTATGCACTATGGAGCTTATAAATTTGACGGAAAGGAATTCAAACTATTTAGCGAAAGCTTTGGATTAACTAATAATTGTATACAAAGCATACTACATGATCGAAAAGGTCGCTACTGGTTTGGGTTCTCGGGAGGACTCTTTTGGCTACAGGATAACAACTTTTTCCCTATTACCAAAGAAGGCCCTTGGCCAATTTCAGAGTAATCAATTTTAGGTTTTAAATAGGGATAACAAAAAAAAACGTTTTACGTAACTTTAAACATACCTTAGCTTATGCATAAAGCAATCCTGATAACTGTCAAAACGTTTACCTAATGAAAGTCGTCTCACAATCACCCCAGCCCCACATGACTAAAGCAGAAAAAAAAGAACTTCGGTCCGATCTATTCCGCCACCTCGATGGTATCGTAACTGCACCCACCGCTTTTGCACTTTACAAAAAAGGAGTATTAAAATATTTGCTTGAGCAAAAACAAACTACGGTCAAAGCAATTGCTGAACAGTTTAAAGCCAACGAAGGTTACCTCAATGTAGCGCTTAGAATACTAGCTTCACAAGCTTGGTTAAAACATGAAATTTTAGAAAAAGACCAGATCAAAATTAGTCTAACTGAAAACTCAGAAACTGCTTTTGAATTAGTCCCGCTTTATGAGGATGTCGTTGAACTACTCCAACTCTCTGGTAAATACCATAAACGAAAATTTCAGATAGAGCCCTTTTTAAAGTTGGAAAAAATATTTCGATCTTTTAGTAATAACTATGGAATTGAATTTTCTAACAATGAGGCTACAAAAACTATTCAGCAACAAGTGTTGAAGCACATTGAGGGAATCATCGTTGGTCCGACTGCAGTGGCTTTAGGTATGAACGGAATGTTTCATAAATACTTCATGGAAGCATCTTTTCAGCCAGAGGAGTTCCATTCTGATGGTGACAGTTTTGCCCGGTTACTCGACATGTTTGTCTTTTTAAATTGGTTTGAAAAGAAAAATGGAAATTATCGTTTCACTCAAAAAGGGTTGTTTTATGCGAAGCGAGCAAGTGCTTATGGAGTTACCGTTTCTTATATTCCAACGTTTAGAAAGGTGAGCGAGTTAATCTTTGGTGATACAACTACCTTTTGGAATTTGCCGGAAGGCTCAGCAGAAATTCATGTAGATCG
>JBGCDT010000394.1:0-4360 GCA_045105695.1 Saprospiraceae bacterium
GGTGCTACTGGTGCAGTATCATCATTTACTGTAATAGTCTGAGATACACTTGATTCGTTTCCGCAAGCATCTGCAAACGTCCATGTTCTTACTTCTACAAACTGATTTGCACAAGCTCCTGGAGTAACTACTACTGTAGGAGATACTGTTACATCTGGACTACAATTGTCTGTTGCTGTCAGGTCTACTGAAGCAGGTACGTCAGCTGCACATTGGACCATTACATCCGCAGGTGGAGCTGGGGCCATTGGAGCTTCGTCGTCTTCTATTGTGAACACTTGTTCGCATTGAACTATTTGATCAAGACAATTAAGGTCTGTAATAGTGTATGTTCTGGTTACGATGATTGGATCACCAGCACATCCTGTGTTTCCAGAGATGTTCGTTAAAGCCGTTACCACAGGTGGAATGTCAATTATAGCACCGGGGCACGAAGTCACAATAATAGGTAAAGAATTGTCAACTGGAGGTAGATCTGCTATACAGTCTAGATCTGCATCCATAACATTGGAACAGTCCACATCCAGGACCTGGGCAGTACCAATGTTTGGTAAGATTAAAAAAGCTAAAAGAAATAGTAAGGCCGAACACTTCAGCTTACTATACTTAATAGCTCGTTGAAAAAAAAGAGGTTTAAGTCTATTCATAACGATGAAAAATTAAGGGTTAACTAATGTTTAAGAGGTTAAAAAAATTATTTAGTCTTTGTGATTGTATACAAATGGTTTTTATAATCGGACAACCCTATGATATGATTACACAGCAAGAAACTTCACATATGACTAAGCCATTATGAAGTTTAGAACCACAATGTGGAATCTACTAGATTGATCGTATTAGAACAGACTTCCCTAAATCAGTCGATACTTCATATCCACTCTGTACTTGTTTCCAAGCAAAAATGAAGATCAAGTTAAGTCATAAGATCAGGGAATGATCTTAGTCAAATACGGTGAAAGGTTTTTGGAACACTGCCCAATCTGAAATTGAATGGCAGCTTAATAATCGATTTTTGGATAGGTATCAATTCTATAAATTGATCTATTATAATGGGTAAAGGTAGTAAAATATACTTTGCAATTCGAATTGGAGGATGTTTTTTTAATATTAAAAATTAGTATATGAAAATATCAAATAAAACATTATATCTTTTCATCATATAAGCCACTAAAGTAGAGATCATTGCGGGGAATTTTCGCATATTTGAACCGACAAAATCATACCCGTATATTACTATACGTTATTCATTTGAAATAGTTTGTTGAGAAAAGTAAAAGTGTTTTTTTCCCTTGGTAATCAGCTTGTTATAGACGTCTACATGTAAGAAGCTTGATCGTAACACTAACTCTGGAAAAGGATAACAGTTCTAGGATAATTTGATTTCAGGAAATAAATTTCACCTAAGTTGAGTCATAATCTTATTAACCTTTTTCAAGTGGGCTTATGTGTAAAAATTACGCTAAGCTGATTTTAAAATTAAGTCATCTTTTAGCATCCTAATCTATTTCAGTTATGGAAGTCAATGTCTCTTATAGCTTATCCAAAAATATCCTGCTCCTCATCTTATACCAACTGTTTTTCTAAAAATTACGTTCTATCAGAATTAGCTATTTAGTAAGTATAGTAATACTCTCAAATGCCAAGTTATGAAAAACCTCTACCTTCTCCTATCTCTATTTTATATTTCAAATAGTTATGCTCAAAACTGGCTAAACTGCACAAATGGATTTCATGTAAATGAAGGTGTAGAATCTGGAGAAACACTTTGGCTCGCGACAAAAGGAGGTTTGGCTAATCTCAACACAACCACGAAAGAACTCATAATTTACAACAGAGGTAATTCTCCCCTACCTAGTAATGATGTTCGATCCATCGCAATAGATACAGAAAATCGCGTATGGGCTTCTACCAACAGAGGAGTTGCTATTTTCGATGGTGATGATTGGGACATCTACTATGATAAAACAGGCTTAGTTCGTTTAGATGAAAATCAACAAATTGTAATTGCAGATAACGACAGTTTACATACCTGGAACGGTCAAGGGTTTGAGAGTCAAGAATTACAAAACAGTTGGTATGAATTATCTGACCTTGAATTTAATACCGAGAATGGAGATAAATGGCTTTCCTATTACACCTTCGGAGCATACAGTATTTATCATTACGACGATCAGGGCTTGACTCAATATAATAATACAAACTCACCTCTGCCTTTCGACTCCCCTGGAAGAAACCCATTGCTAATAGATAATCAAGGTCGCTTATGGGCAGGCAATGATTATAGTTTATTTCGCTATGACGGTATGGAATGGGAGGAGCTTTCCGCTACAATTCCCAATATTCCTACAGGTAGTTTTTCTGCTTTGGACATAGACGACGAAGGCAATGTATGGGCTATTGTGAGGAGTGGGACTACTCATTTTCTAGTTGGCATTTTCGAAGATGATAATTTTGAATCCTATGCTTTGCCTGAGGACATTTATTTATATAGTAGTATTTCCTATCTACATGTTTCGAGCAGTTCAGATTTGCAATTCTATGTGGGTACTCCTTTTGATGGCTTATGGCATTTTGATCTTTCTGAATGGAGTTATATCAATACTTCTCTAGCGGAGCATATTAGCAATAGAACCTATCAAATTTATTTAGATAACGACACGACTTACATTCTGGGAGGACGAAATATTAATACGGAACCATTAACCATGTCTTCTATCCATGATGGCGAATGGACTATTTTTAATGATGATAACGAACCGCTTGGCTTTATATCAGAAGATTTCAGAGGGCGAATAGTTGAACGTTATCTGGATACCCTTTGGGTCCACACTGGCGATACTTTACTCGCCTATGCAAATGGCAATTGGAGTATACCTCAACTCCCTGACCTAGAGGATGATGTACTAGAAATAAATAGTTTTATCTACCATGCGCCTAATGGCAACCGTTGGTTATTAGAAAAATATCAGAGCTATATTTTTTATGAAAATAATCAGACCTGGACGACTTTTGAATATGCACAGCATGGCGCACAAAGTGGTATTTATGAAGCCTATTTTACACATCCGCAAACTGGTGATTTTTGGATAGCTTCTGCAAATGGTTTGTCTCGTTTTGATGGAACCAATTGGACTTTTATTAATCCAGAGAACTACGGCATGACTTCACATTGGGTCTATGATTTGAAAATCGATGAGAATGGATTGATTTGGGGACTTACCAGAGATGCTATTTTTACGATTGAAAATAACATTCCCGTAATTTTTGCTACTGAAATAGATAATGTTGAAAATCCTATTTTTCGTAGCCTTGCCTTTGATGCAGAAGGCAATTTGTGGGTGGGTATTAATGATGCTATTGCCAGATTTGACGGTACGGATTGGATGCTATTCGACCAAGTCAATTCGGGCGTTCCGAATGGCTTAATCGATGAATTGGCTTTTGATAATTCAGGAAACTTATGGATTGGTAGTAGCGATGGAGGTTTTGCAATTTATAATGAAAATGGCTTACCTGATTTTTTTACGGAAGATTTTCATACTGCTGCAATCAACTTGCAAAAACAGAAAGAAGAAAACAACATCTTGGTTTACCCAAACCCTACCTCACGAAATAAGTATTTAAATTTTGAAATAGATCAACGCTTAAAACTAGACACAACATCTTCAATTTCTATATTTAACACTACTGGTGAATTATTATTAAAAATAAATAATGTAACTACTCATTCTATTTCGATTCCTTTAAATGGCATTCCGTATTCTGGAATTTGTTTTATAAAAATAAAAACAGCAAATGAGGAAGTGGTGAAAAAAGTCGTAGTAGATTAATTTATTCTTTTTATTTTAGGATTTATTTATTTTTTAAAAAGGGTTTTTATAAGAAGGTTCATTTACAAAAGTCTCGTCCGTCAGGGTTTTTAAAAAATTAATTAAATCTGCTTTATTCTGTTCCGTCAAAAACAAACCAGTGTCCTTGGTATTTAAAACAGTAGGATCTGCTGTTGTAGATTCCTGAATACCTTCATTATAATGGTCGATAACTTCTTCCAAGGTTTTGAACCTTCCATCGTGCATATACGGAGCCGTCAATGCTATATTTCTCAATGTTGGTACTTTAAACTTTCCTTTATCCATTGGGTCATTGCTTACCGCTTCTCTACCGGTGTCAGTCATGCTTGCATCTGTGTCCAAACCATTGTTCATGTATTGATCATTTTCGAAGTTAGCACCTCCATGACAATGAACACAATCTGCTCCTGATAAATCTGGAAAAAAGGGATTGTATTCTGTTTCGAAAAGAACTCTGCCACGTTCTTCGCTTTCGCTTAATTCTATTTCACCAGCCAAGTATTTATCAT
>JBGCDT010000395.1:0-6330 GCA_045105695.1 Saprospiraceae bacterium
GGGGGAAAAAAAAAAGAAAGGGGGAAAAGTCATGAGTTTGATTCGGTTTGATCTAGGTTAAAAAATCATTCGGAGAAAAACATGAGAATTTTTTTATCAGGGCTCATCTTCGAACACATCGAGTCTAGCAAAAAATTCTCACCTAATTTTCAGAAGTCCGCAAAAAATTCAAAACATTGGAAAATCCTAGGCAACATTTTTGACACGTTTTCGCGAATTTGGCGAATATGGCGAGAGTCCAGAACCTGGACTCATTAAAATGCATCACTGTTTAGAGTTTTTTCATAAAAATCATATAAAAATCCAATGCACATTGATATTAAACACTAAAGTGTGTTGCATCGCTAGACTCAGCGATCTTTTTTGACTTTTTCTTTTTGACTTGTTTGTACGATACGTGTACCGTACTTTTCAATTTTGATTTTTGAAGGAGTTATTTTGTAACGTGCCTAATTAGTAAATTACTAACAAGATTCAAGCTCTGGTATTTACGATGATCCTTGGTAGGAATCAGCAACAAAAGGTGTCTAGCAATAGCAAGTCGTTAAAGACAACCAGTTTAGTACGCAAACCAGACGAGGCTACAGTGTTTACAAAAATTAGCAAGAGCCAAGAAGATTTTATCCAAAAACATGTTGATGATTCGCTTAAGAAGCACGGAGCGGATTTCTATAAAGTCAACAAAATAAGTGACGATTTAATTCTTCGCCCGATCTATCGAAATGGTGTTTATATTGATCTAGATCAACTTCGAGTATTGCCAGTATTGTGTTGGTTTCCACACGTACTATTCCCCGGACAAATTATCTGCCATGTCTGCAAGCGAAAAGCAACGACGGTTCCAACAAATGTAGAATTGATCACCAGAGCGTGTTTTGGTGTTTATTCGCCTTACTTTCTTACTAGACAGAAAATTGAATGTATGTGTGGACACAGGATAAACACGATTTCGGATGTCTTTTTAGGATGCCAAGTTGAACACGTTAGACAGTGTTGGCCTGAACTGATGGTCTTGAATTCTTACGTTATTGACAAAAACTTAGGTACGTACGCTTTAGCTAAGTATTGAAGAGTTTCTCTTAACACACCTTTTTAGTTAGATTCTGTTGGGATGAGCAATATACCAACGGGGACTCCCACACAGCAAAAACTATTAATGATAATTACAAGGGTTTGGATGAAAAGAACATTCAAAAGTATCTTTCGCTAATTGATATGAAATCAACAAAGAAGACAGTAAGTAAACGTGCACAGTGGGAATCTAATAACTGGATCGTGACCGACGAAAAGAAGATAGAGCAATTGAAGGAGCAACAAAAGATGAAGAAGCAAAAAGAAATGTCTTTGAACCTGGCGAAAAATTTTCTTAGTGATATTCGTTTGTACAATGCAAAGAAAAAACAGTCCGTGATAACGGGAATTGGGAAAAACAAATGTGAGTTCCTCGCCTTACAGAAAATAACAACTCTGCGTGCGTTTTGCAACATGAAGGACTACAATGCTAAAATATACTTGGGAAGCAAAGATGTGGAAAAACGAGACGGAGTTTTTCGTGCTGATCTTAAGTTGAAAGCCAAAGTAGAATTGGCAAAGAGTATCTTGTGCGATAAGAAAGAGATGAATGATTGGGAATCGTTTTTACTGAAGGAGCAACAATGCAAGCAAATTGTAATCGAAAGCAAAACTAAAAAAAACGAGATTACTACGCCAGAAGTCCAACAAACAAAAGAAAAACGTACAATATCACAGTCCATAAAGCCTGAAATAACGGAGTACTGCCAGAAAACCTTTAGTCTTTCAAGGAAAACAGTAGAAAACATTTGCGCCAAGAAATTTGAAATGTTGGAGCCAATAATGAAACAAGAGTTGTCTTCTAACGAGCCCACTAATGTTTGGAAGGTTGATGAAACTTTTAAGATTGCATCCGTTCTTAAGGTAGCACATCCCCTAGACACAAATACACGTTACCAACCGTTTAGAAGCTGCATGACAGTTAAAAACGCATATTCGGAATATTTAGCAATCCACTTCCTGTACAGCGAAGGGAAATTTACGGAAACTTCTCGTTATTTGGAAAAACTGCTGCAGCAATCTAGGGACCAACTGGGAAAGCCACAATGGACACCACGTGTCTTATGCTGCGATAACTGCTGCCAGATGAGATCCGCATACACGTCTATATTTGGTTCAGATATCTCTGTTGTTCTTGATCTTTGGCACTGGTTGAACAGATGGAATGCTTGTATACAACTGCGACCAGGGCACCCAAGACGCAGACAGCTATTCAGAGCTTTGACTGATGCTGTTCTTGTGCCTGATGCCACTGAGTATTTCGATTATAAACAGGAATATTTGTCTTCTCTTGATGAGCCATACTTTTCTAATGTTGAGGCAACACAACTTGAGGCTGACCTGCACCACGAGATTAGCAAAAAATGTAAAAGGCAATATCGTGATCCCCTCGACATGGAAGCGGCAGTAACCGCTGTTTTGGGGTTTTTCTTATACATTGACGAACAATTAAAATTACAAATTACTGTTCGGCAACATCTTCTCAATTCTAATCGGGCTTGTGAAGGATGCAAAGGCTTAAGAGAGCAAATATCTCAGTGTGATTCGTGCATGAGCGAAATGTGTGACTTGACCTTCAAGGTAAACAAGAATAAATAACATTTCAAAGTATTTATAAGCATTTACCCCAGTATTCCCCGAGTGACAAAGATTGTTATGCCAAGGTGCACATGCGACAAATGGAGCATGTGAAAAAGGGATGCATATCGTTTCCTAAGGATCTCAAGCTCCATTCTGTAAACCAAGACGGTAAAGTGTTCAAGCACGACTCGACAGGCCACAATGAGAGTGGACACAGCTTGTTAGTTAAAACTGTGCAATCATGTAGTTATGGTCCCAAAAAGTCTCAGAGATTTGTTGTTAGACGTGCGGTGGACGAAAGTTTTAATGCTGCACTTCGTAGAGGGAAGAAAGTCGACAGGGTAACACCCGCCAGGTTAGTTTCCAACTCGATTGCAGCAAATTATGCCCAAAGTATTAAGGACTTGCCATACTGCCTTATATCCCCTACAGCACCATACGAATACCCTATAGGAATTGAGGCCATATCACCGGTGGAGCATTTTAAGCAGCAAAGCGACGCATCAACAAGGCAGAAGATGCTGCTGACTGCGATCCATCTGTACAAATTCCCTTGGCATGCAAGCGTTCGAAACTTACTCTTGGACGGCAGATTGAAAGCAATCATAACAGCGCTCTCTTTGTATTCACCGTTCGATGTAAAAAGTGCTTTGAATGCCGCAAATGAATGCCACCAATACAAAGTAGATCTTGGGCGTTACGGCTCTGTGTTCAATGTTAATATTGCAGTAGCGGATGTCACTAGAGGCGTTCCAAGTCTTACTTTGAATCACTTCAGCTTATCCCCAACACGAGAGAAGGATGTATATCTATTGAACGAAGATGGAAATTGGTCCGCGCTTGATAATAGAATTCAGCAGGAATTCCGTGGCAAGTTAAAAACACCCACTGGAGTGATTGAGATGTCGCACCGATTTGACCATTGCCCTCCGTTTGCCTACTTGCAATTGAAATCTGGATCCGAATTCCCTCTGCCTGTTCCATTTCTCAACCACAAAAGGGGGAAAGAATTTGAGGTATTTAAAGAGTTGTTTGACCGGATGAATAGATCAACAATTGGAATTCCGTTTTGGGAGAAGTTTTCAGATGAATGGAATTTACGCACAGCCCAAGAGATTTCAAAAATACCATTCGGCGAACCTTTTGATATTATGCCCAAATTACCTTATCATTTGAAAGATTACTATGAATATCAGAGAAAGATAAAAACGCCCAGGTTCAAAAAGCAATTGAAGCCAGAATTTTCCGAGGCATTTTATGAAATGGTCGAAAAGATTTCAGAGCTCAAAGATGTACCATCCCCGATGAAACCCGTTTCTAGAAGTACACCACCGGCAAGAATTCCTACATTTCCCTCACTGGATACTGATTACAATATTCCGGGTGCAAAACTACAAGGTCGATCACTGGCCAATCCCCATATCCGAGATAATCCGATGGCACCCCATGCTCCTTTTAACGTGCTTATGGAGTCCAGTGCCGAGAACAGTACCGAGAATAGTACCGACTGGGTCAACTGGAGAAAGATTTGCAGCAAATGTTGCATGCCGCAAAAGGGTAATCATGCAACAAAGAAGAAAATTTGCAAAGCGGAAAAAGCGAATAGAAAGATCTTTGACTTTTCAGACTACATTGGAACTGAGTTTGATAAACGTTCGAATCTTGATCAAGCCAAAAAACGAAAGTTAAAGTTCACCACAGTGTCAGGAAAAAGAGTTAGAGCCTGTAAAACAGCAATGACCGCTAGTGCCAAAAACAAACAGCCTATACCTCCAGTATCGGAACGGAAGATGCAATTTTCGACTGAAGAACACAGATTTTTGTCAACGCATGGGCCAGTTATCAGTTTTCTGCCAGAGCTTATGCCATGGGAGCTACAACAGATGCAAGAAAAACAATCTTTGATCAACCCAGATGCATCTGTTTCAAGAACCCATTGCATAGAGCTTAGGCGCAGGGACTGGGAGCGTCTTTTTGTGAATGGACCCATACTCCATGGAGAGAAGAAAACAGAACCAAAGGATATGTGGCTTAATGACGAGTTGGTGAACCTTTACATGATAAATCTGAAGGACTTGTCTAAAACGCGAGCCGTCTGTAGAAAAGGTCAAGCAGATTATTTTCTGAATACTCATTTTTACGCGAAATTGTCAGAAAGAGTAAAAGCAGGAGAAATCGCCTTCGGAAATGTAAAGAGATGGTTCAGACGAAATAAATTGTGGAACTTCCGCAGAATTTTCATACCTATACATCACAATCAATCGCACTGGATCCTGGTTGTTTGCGACCTAAATGATATGACCATATCTCTTTTGGATTCCTCAACTTTTATGGAAGAAGAACATCAGCTTGAGTACTGCAGAAAAGTTTTCCTTTTTATTCAGCATAAATACAAAGAAGACAACAAAGAGCGCATGGACGTTTCTCAGTGGCGGTTTTTCAGAAGGTATGGCTTACTTACCATCTACCCTGAACCAAAGATATCACAGGAAAAACGACCCAACTCTACCACTACAAACAAATGGGTTTGACTGTGGTGTATTTATTTGTTTTTATGCTCTTGCAATGACTCTCAACTTGGTAAGTCCTAGTTCTCAAAAGCGTGTTTTGAATATATCTTAGTCTGCTTGGTGTGATCTACGTGAAGAGAATTCGACTGCTTATAGGCGGAGAATTGCGATTGATATTCTCAATTCGAGAACCAACATCGGCGATGATTCAGCGGGTTAACCTCATTCATTCTTCAGCTCTTCTGTAGTTTTTGCTTCATCACTTAATTGATTAATATAACTGGAAATTCATGTAATGCTATCGAAAGGCGAGAAAGAGTCTACAATCAATTCTACACATTCCACTCATTTCTTATTAACCTCCGGGAATGCAAAGCTCTGAATGCAGCACCATCAAACTGCATACTTCCTTTGTATAAGGCAATGTCAAACCAAATACAACAGAGCACTTGTATATCGACTAGTGCACTCCTAACACAGCTCCGCTCAGCTTAACAGTCTTCCTAACAAAACAAATCATTTCTGTTCTGAAAATCGGGAGTCGCAAGTTCTGATTGTTGGTGTACCTTTTTGGCAGGTCGAGGTCAAGGCAATACAACGAAAAAGTGCGATCAGCAGTGTCTATAAACCTAGCGCCTTATTTAACTATAATTAACTGATGATTCATGAGAAATTTCTCTTTTGTAATCTCACTACATTCATTGTTTCAGATCTTGAGGGGGCAGGCTCTCTGGTTAGGAGGTGCCAAGTCGATTGTTTTTCAAGCCTAGTCTCAAAATTTAACACAGGCCCTATATCATAAAATAGTACTAGAAGTTGGTGCTCCAACAAAGGACAAAGAAACCAAATGTTGGTGTTCATAAAAAATTCAGCTGTACAGCTATATTTGAGTCCAGAATGCTCTCGAAAAAGCATCACCGTTTATGGTAATTTTTTGTGTAACAGCATAAAGCCTATACAAGTTTTTTACTTTTTTACCATTTTCCCTAAAATAATTTTTTGAGTCTAGACCCCAGCGTGGAACAACTCCTAAAACTAGCCTATTCATATATTAGGTCTACAAAAACAATTACCTATTAGGTCTAGTAGAATCCTAAATGTCGTATACGTTGTGACAAGAATTACTTTCCTCTCTAAAGCAATAAATTTAAGATGCCAGCCCGAATCT
>JBGCDT010000396.1:0-9319 GCA_045105695.1 Saprospiraceae bacterium
GGCTGGAACACCTGAAGATTTAATAACTTTGTTCAAACGAATAATGTCAGAAGTCTGCACATCTACGTCTGTAGAAATCCCCATAACTGCCTCTAATTGAATGCCATACTGCCGGCCGTAGTATTGAAAAGCGTCATGAGAAGTGATTAATATTCTGCGCTCTTTAGGAATAGTTTCTACTAGTTTTTGAATGTAGATATGAGTCTCCTCTAGTTGCTTACGATACTTTTTATGCTGTTTTTCGTAGAATGATTTATTCTCAGGATCTAACTTGATGAAAGCATCTCTGATGTTTTTTATGTAAACATAACCACTGGTTAAATCCATCCAGGCATGAGGATCAGCGGAATTTTTATAGGTTGTACTTTCTATGGCCTTGACTCCTTTTGTAACTAAAATAGTTTCTCCTTTTGTTCCAGAGTTTTCGATTAGTTCAGAAAGCCAGCCTTCAAAAGTTAACCCGTTTTTAAGAATTAAATCCGCTGCTGCTACCAGCTTTACATCGCGTGGAGTAGGAGTGTGCAAATGTGGATCGCCACCTATGGGAACAATGCATTCTATGGTGAGTTTGTCCCCTGCAATTTGCTTTGCCATATCGGCAATCATAGAAGCAGTGGCGACTACTTTTGCTTTGTCTTGAGCTTGCGTAAAATTAGCGGTGAAAATAATTACTAACAATACAATTACATTTTTTAATTTATGTTGTAGTCTCATTGTTATGAAAATTGAAATATGATTTGGCGAAAGCTGATTTTTTGGTAGAGTTAAGTCTTCTGTTGTACCAATATTTGTTTCGCTACTTTATGGGTGAGTAAGTGGATCGTTTTGTCAGTAAGTTGAATCTTCAGTGACTGATCGTATTCGTATTTTTCTATGATTTTGAATCCAGAGCCAAGATTCAATTGCAGCTGATCCAAGTATTGCAAAAAGGGCGTAGAATGTTCTAAGACACCAATGACAACGGCCCTCTTTTGTAGCTCCAACTCCGCCAGTAAAATCTGTTTGCGAAAAGCATAATTGCCGTCCGCATCCGGTATAGGATCACCATGTGGATCGAACTTAGGAAAACCTAAATATGCATCTAGTTGATTTACCAATTTAGCAGATTCAATGTGTTCCAATTCTTCAGCAATTTCGTGAACCTCATCCCAGGAAAAATCCAACTTGTCAACTAGGAAGACTTCCCAAAGCCGATGTCTGCGAATTAGACCTGTTGCGAGTTTGTGGCCCATTTCCGTAAGAATTACCCCACGATGCTTTTCATAATGAATCAATTCTTTTTTAGACAATCGCTTGAGCATGTCAGAAACAGAGGCCGCACTGACGCTCATCCGTTGGCTGATTTCATTGGTGCTAGCCGCTTTGTTCTCCGGTTCAGAGATTTTGAAAATAGCCTTTAGGTAATTTTCTTCGGTATGTGATAGTTGCTGCATTAGGAGCAAATATATAATTATTTTTTAGGTTAATCTAAAAATAAGAACTAATAGCATCTAAAATTGCTTTTTAAAATGATATTAAAGATAGGCCAGATTTATAAGATAGGTAGATCATGTGATTTAAAAATTATTTTTCCTAGAGAATAGCTCTAATTCCAATTACTTTATTATTTAAGTATAGTTGGTAAAGCGCTAAAAATCAGTTAATTTTGCCGTCTTTAAAAAAATGCTGGGCATCCTGAATGGCAAATTATTCGGATGCCATTATTTTGTAAGTCAACATTATAAACGAAAAACAATGGGTAATAACATTATTATGATCCTTCCCTTCTTTGGGATTATTGGATTGCTTTATATGGCATATTTGAACAATTGGGTATCAAAACAAGATGCTGGAAATGAAAAAATGAGAGGCATTGCAACGCATATTTCAGAAGGTGCGATGTCATTTCTGAAAGCAGAATATAGAATGTTGGTCATTTTTGTAATAATAGCAGGAGTTGCATTAGGAGGATTATCTGCAATCGTCGAATCAACACACTGGTTTATTGTAATTGCCTTTATAATAGGTGCCTTCTTCTCTGCTTTAGCAGGATACTTAGGAATGAAAGTAGCGACTAAAGCAAATGTTAGAACGACGGAAGCTGCAAGAACAAGCCTGTCCAAAGCATTGCAAGTGGCCTTCAAAGGAGGTACCGTCATGGGACTTGGGGTTGCGGGTCTAGCTGTATTCGGTCTGAGTGCTTTGTTTGCCATACTGTATATGTGGTTCATGGATGGAGAATGGGGAGCAAATGGTGTTGGTCAAATGACTATTCTTCTTGAAACCTTAGCTGGATTTTCTTTAGGTGCAGAATCTATCGCATTGTTTGCCCGTGTTGGTGGAGGAATCTACACCAAAGCTGCCGATGTTGGAGCTGACCTTGTTGGTAAAGTAGAGGCTGGTATTCCAGAAGATGATCCTCGTAATCCTGCAACGATTGCCGATAACGTAGGAGACAACGTAGGTGATGTAGCAGGTATGGGGGCCGACCTTTTTGGATCTTATGTCGCAACCGTACTGGCGGCTATGGTACTTGGTAATTATGTTATTAGAGACATCGAAAGTGTTAATGGCTCTATCGTTAATGATGGTTTTGGTGGTCTCGGTCCGATCTTATTACCAATGGTAATTGCTGCTTTGGGAATTGTTTTTTCAATCGTAGGAACATTATTCATTACTGCTAAAGATGATTCTAAAGAACCTGAAGTACAAGCTGCACTAAACAGAGGAAACTGGGTTTCCATCATCTTGACAGCAATTGCTTGTTTTGGATTGATCAAGTGGATGCTCCCTGAAACGATGAACATGACTTTCTTCGGTGAAGCGGATCGTGCGATCCCTAATATGAATGTATTTTTTGCAGTATTAATTGGTTTGTTCGTAGGTGCAGCTATCTCAATGATTACAGAATACTATACTGGCCTTGGTAAAAAACCAATCCTTGATATCGTAGAGAAGTCAGCAACAGGAGCTGCAACAAATATCATTGCTGGTTTATCAACCGGTATGATTTCTACAGCTATTCCAATTATACTTTTTGCTGGCGCAATCTGGGGTGCATACAGTCTCGCTGGTTTCTACGGCGTAGCGATTGCTGCCTCTGCAATGATGGCAACTACAGCCATGCAGTTGGCTATTGACGCATTCGGACCAATTGCAGATAACGCAGGTGGTATCGCAGAAATGAGTGAACTCCCAGCTGTTGTACGAGAGCGTACAGATATTTTGGATTCGGTTGGTAACACAACTGCTGCAGTAGGAAAAGGGTTTGCAATTGCTTCTGCAGCTTTGACTGCATTGGCTTTATTCGCCGCTTATGTTACTTTTACAGGAATTGACGGTATCAATATTTTCAAAGCAAATGTATTAGCAGCTCTCTTTGTGGGGGCGATGATTCCAGTTGTATTTTCTGCATTGGCAATGGCATCTGTAGGAAAAGCAGCGATGGAGATGGTGAAAGAAGTTCGTCGTCAGTTCAAAGAAATTCCTGGAATTATGGAAGGAACAGGTAAGCCGGAATATGGAAAATGCGTAGAAATTTCAACAAATGCTGCATTAAAAGAAATGATGTTGCCTGGTGCAATAACGATCATTACACCATTGCTAGTTGGATTCATCATGGGCCCCGAGCCTTTAGGTGCATATATGGCTGGTGTGACGGTATCTGGTGTACTTTGGGCAATCTTCCAGAATAATGCGGGTGGTGCCTGGGACAACGCTAAGAAGTCATTCGAAGCTGGAGTCATGATCGATGGCGTGATGACTTATAAAGGCTCTGAAGCACACAAAGCCGCAGTAACGGGAGACACAGTTGGTGATCCATTTAAAGATACTTCTGGCCCTTCCATGAATATTTTGATCAAGTTGACTTGTTTGATCGGTTTGGCTATTGCGCCAATTTTAGGTGAGCATGGTGCTGCTACTCACGGTTCAAATATTGATATTGATTCAAAAGAAATTAAGCTGGACCAAGACGCTAATGAGTCTTTGACTAACACTACATACGATTTCCAAAAAGAGGAGTAAGTAGTATAAGTGTAAGCTCGATATTTAATCGCTAAAAATACCTCGAAGGATATACTCTTTCGAGGTATTTTTTTATTGTCTGCTTACATTGTATAACAGAAGTACGAAATATTTCGTTATTAAACAGTTAAAACTAATCATGGCAAGGTTATGGTCAAACATTTTAATATGAAATTTCCTATATTTAGCCACGAAAGAATTGAATATTAAGCCTGAAAACATCATTAATTTGTACTTCGGCCAATCTTAGAAAATAATTATCCCATTTAAAAAAGAATAAATATGAAATTTAGAGGATCTATTTACTTTTCCATCGCCCTATTGGCGGTCCTCCTAGCTGGGTTCTATTACCCTGCAACTTCTAATGCGGAGAAAGAAGCTATTTTAATTCAACGTCTTCTAGGTGGTCTAAAACAACTCCACTATAAGCCAGTAGAAATTGATAACAACTTTTCTCAAAAAGTATTCGACCTCTACATGGAGCGTTTGGATAGCGGTAAGCGATGGCTGACTCAGAAGGATGTTGATAAGTTGGAAAAGTACAAGAATCTAATTGATGATGAAGCTGCGACGGGCAACTACGAATTTTTCAATATGTCTATTGACTTGTTAGAAAAAGGAGTAGATAAAACTAGAGCCTACTACAAGGAATTTGTTGACGCTCCTGTCGATATGAATAGTTCTGCTATGATCGAGCTGGATGGGGAGAAAAAAGCTTTCGCTAAAAATGATGAAGAACTAAAAGCTTACTGGAAAGAAATGACCAGCTACGAAATCATGACAGAGGTTGCTGCGATGATGAAGAAGAAAGAAGAAGATCATGAAGATTACAAGGACAAATCTGAAGAAGAGATGCTAAAAGAGGCCAGAGCTAAAGTACTCAAAGACTTCGACGCCTGGTACAAGCGAATGGATAAGCGTAAGCGAACGGTCTTCTTAAGTTCTTATATCAACTCAATCACTAACGTATTCGATCCACACACTACCTACTTTGCACCAAAGGATAAAGAAAATTTCGACATCCGAATGTCTGGAACTTTGGAAGGAATCGGAGCACAGTTGAGAGAAGATGGAGAACATACTTTAGTTGTAAGAATTATTCCTGGCGGACCTGCTTGGAAAGGAAAAGAACTAGAAGAAAAAGATCTCATTACAAAAGTTGCACAGAAAGGAGAGGATGCCGTTGATGTAACTGGAATGCCATTGGATGAAGTTGTTCAGCTAATCAGAGGTAAGAAAGGTACTGAAGTAAATCTGACAGTTAAGAAAGTTGATGGTAGCGAAGATGTGATCTCTATCACCAGAGATATTGTACAACTGGAAGACAGCTATGCAAAGTCAGTTATCCTCGATTTAGAAAAGCCAAATAAGAAAGTAGCTAACATTGGTTATATCAAGCTGCCACAGTTCTACGCAGATTTCAGTAGAAGAAACGGAAGAAGCTGTGCAAAAGACATCGCTAAAGAATTAGAAAAACTGAAAGGACAAGACGTCAATGGAATTATTCTCGACTTAAGAAACAACGGAGGAGGTTCATTAAGAGACGTACAAGAAATGTCTGGTTTCTTTATCGAAGAAGGACCTATTGTTCAGGTGAAAGCAAGAAATCACTCTCCTGAAATTCTAGCAGATAAAAACCCTGAAGTTCAGTACGACGGACCACTCATCGTTATGGTGAATGCCTTTAGTGCTTCTGCTTCAGAGATTTTAGCAGCCGCTTTGCAAGACTACGGACGTGCCGTAATTGTAGGATCGAATGCTACTTTTGGAAAAGGAACAGTACAACGTTTCATCGACTTGGACCAAGGCTTCCGAGGTAATGATGACATTACTCCATTGGGAGAAGTGAAGTTGACTATTCAGAAATTCTACAGAGTAAACGGAGGTTCTACTCAGTTGAAAGGAGTAACACCAGATATTCTTTTACCAGACCGTTACCACTACTTTGACTTGGGAGAAAGAGAGCATGAGTACGCTATGGAATGGACAGAAATTGATGCGGTACCTTATAAGCAGAACGTAACTGAGCTAGAGGGTCTAGATGAATTGAAAGCGGCTAGTAAGCAACGTGTTGCTTCGAGCGAACCTTTCCAAAAGGTATTGGAACAAGCGAAATTCACGAAAGAGAAAAGTGAAAAAACAGCTTACCCACTTAACTTGGAAAAATTCCAAGCAGAGCGCAAATCAACTGAAGAGCAGGCGAAGCAGTACGAAGATATGTTTACAGAGATTGAAGGTTTGAAAGCTAAAAATCTTGAAGAGGACGTTCCGAATATCAAGATTGATGAATCGAAAGAAGCAATGAACGACGAATGGTTGGAAGCGATACGAAAAGACATTTACATTGAAGAAGCGCTACAAATCATGAAAGATATGACACAGAAGTAATCTTCGCTTTGCACAAAACAGAATAAAAAAGACAGTCTCTTTGATTCAATTCAAAGGGACTGTTTTTAGTTTGACCAACTTTGGAAACCTACATACTACTGTTTCGTTCAAAGAACTTGTTACCTTTGGCGGAAATTCAGAAAACATAAAAATATTGGAATACCTCGTACTAGATAAAGTAAGCAAACACTACGGAGAGAAAGTACTCTTTGATAATATCTCTTTGAAAATAAACCAGGGAGACCGCATCGCCTTAGTCGCAAAGAACGGCTCTGGTAAAACGACTTTACTCAAAGTTATTGCTGGGCTGGAAGATGCAGAAGGAGAAACCAATATGGTTAGGCTCCACAAGTCCGTCAAAGTTGGCTACCTTGAACAAGAGCCTTCTTTCAATCCCGATCACGATATTCTTCAGGCGGTTTTTGATTCAGATAATAAAATGATTCAAGCCGTTCTCAACTACGAAAAATCTTTGCTATTTCCCGAAAGGGTAGATGAAGCACAGGCCGCTATGATCGCTATGGATGATCTGAAGGCCTGGGACTTTGAGGCAAAGATCAAAGAGATATTAGGCAAATTGAATATCACTAACCTACAACAAAAAGTAGGTACGATGTCAGGTGGTCAAGTGAAGCGTTTGGCTTTAGCTAAATTAATTATTGAAGAACCAGAACTGATTATTCTCGATGAGCCAACTAACCATCTGGATTTAGAAATGATCGAATGGTTGGAAAAGTATCTTCAGCAAGGAAAGCTTACGTTGTTCATGGTTACACACGACCGTTACTTTCTAGAGCGAGTTTGTAATAATATTGTTGAACTGGATCGAGGAACCTTGTACCGCTATAGGGGAACCTATTCTGATTACTTGGAGAAGAAAGCTGCCCGTGAAGAAAACGAAGCGGTCGTTTTAGATAAAACCAAAAAGCTTTTCCGAAAGGAGCTAGAATGGATCAGACGGCAACCAAAAGCCCGAGGAACAAAAGCAAAATCCAGAGTCAATACTTTCGATACCATAAAGTCGGATGCGTCTAAAAGACTGGATCAAAACAAAGTTCAGATAGACATCAAAGGTGCCCGACTGGGGTCCAAGATTGCAGAGATGCACAGCGTTTGCAAACAGTTTGATGACTTCGTTATCTTAAAGGATTTCAATTATAAATTCAAAAAGAAAGAACGTGTAGGTATTGTTGGACCGAACGGAGTAGGGAAGTCTACCTTCTTAAAATTACTCACAAAAGAGATTCGACCTGATCACGGGAAAGTAGTGTTAGGAGATACCGTTGTCTTTGGACATTATACGCAGGATGGGATTCAGCTATTGGAGGACAAGCGGATGATTGATGTGGTGAGAGATGTGGCCGAATTCATTCCATTGGATAAAGGTCAGAAGATTACTGCCGCAGGATTGCTGGAGCGTTTTCTCTTTGATAGAAAGCAACAACAGGTCTATGTGTCACAACTTAGTGGAGGAGAAAAACGGCGTCTGTATTTGTTGACCATTCTGATGACCAATCCAAATTTTCTGATTCTTGATGAGCCGACAAACGACTTAGATATCATTACTTTAAATGTCCTAGAAGAATTCCTAATGGACTTCCCAGGTTGTATGATCATCGTTTCTCACGACCGTTATTTCATGGACAAAGTCGTAGACCACCTCTTCATTTTCGAAGGTAACGGAAAGATAAAAGACTACAACAGCAACTACTCTGATTACCGCGAAGCAAAGAAACTAGAAGAACACGAACAGCGGAGATCCGAGCGCAGCAGTACTCCAAAGGACAAAACAAATACAACTACATCTGAGGAAGAAACCAAACCAAAAATGTCCTATCTGGAGCGCAAAGAATTCAACCGACTAGAAAAAGAAATTGAAAAACTAGAAGCTAAAAAAGTAACGATCTCCGAAAAATTCATGGACACCAGCCTCTCTGGCGAAGAAATTCAAAAGCTGTCAATCGAGCTGGGAGACATTGATAAATCGATAGAGGAGAAGGAGATGAGGTGGTTGGAGTTGAGTGAGTTGGCGTGAATAAAATTAGGTAGATAGGGTTGATAAGGTAGATGGGGTAGATATGGTTTTTCTTGGTGCGCGATAGAACCCCTATCAGCCTTATCTGCCCCATCCACCCCATCTACCTTTAAAAAAAAAGAAATGAACAAGACCCTAAGCAACATCCTAAAATTCCTGGTCTTCCTGGGAGTGGGTGTCACCATACTATATTTATTGTATCAAAACCAAGATGCCGCTTACCGCGCTCAGTGCGAATTGGACGGTATATCTGAAGATCAATGCAGCTTGATGCAAAAGCTGATAGATGATTTTAAAAGCACAAATTACTTTTGGATTTTGATGGTGTTATTAGCTTTTACGATTAGTAATATCAGTCGCGCGATACGTTGGAATATGCTGATTCGTCCTTTGGGGTATATGCCTAAATTGGTTAATTCATTTTTGTTTATTGTCATAGCTTACTTTGCTAACTTAGGTTTACCAAGAATCGGAGAAGTGGTACGTGGAGCGATGATCTCACGGTATGAAAAAATACCAGTGGAAAAAGCAATGGGTACTATTGTAACTGATAGACTTGTGGATGTAATATCATTGTTGTCTGTTATAGGTCTTGCTTTTGTTTTGCAGTTTGAAACCTTGTGGGGTTACCTCAGTTCTCATATGGGAGGTGATGAAAGTGGAGGCGGTTCGATACTAAGTAATTCATTTGTAATAGCATTGTTAGGAGGAGGAGTGGTCTTTATGATTTTGTTGGTTTTCTTTTGGAAAAAAATATTAGAGATGACTTTTTTTAAAAAGCTCTTTAAGATCATCAAAGGTTTTGCAGAAGGTTTGCAGAGTATTCGGAAGTTGGAAAAACCAGGTTGGTTTCTATTCCATAGCTTCAACATCTGGTTGATGTATTTCTTT
>JBGCDT010000397.1:0-4578 GCA_045105695.1 Saprospiraceae bacterium
AAGAATTTAAGTCTTTAATTAACTTTGTCTTATCTTGAATCCAAAAATACTTATCCAGAATAGTCCTCATTGTATTAATTCCAGGGTGAGCATTAATTCCATGAGCAATAGCTATAAACGTAGGCGCCAATTCAGATGGAATCCATAACTTTTTATTCACACAGAACAATCCCTTTGAATCGCGCTTAGCATTTGGAGGACGTTTGTCCTTGGTAACTTCTTGTTGCAACTTTATGTCCTCATAAGTAGGCACCAAAATATCTTCCCCCGAAAAGTCCTTAAGCGAATTCATCCGAGAACATACTTCCGCGAATGCTGATGGCTTCTTTACGTCCTCGTCTACCGTTCTTGGTACTTCCGTTGATACCGAACACTGTGTCTCGTCCTTTAAATCTTCCAAATCCTCGTATTCATCATCAAAGGTAACTCTGGATCTTCTTCTTCTTCCAGGCAACACTTCTTTATTTTTCTCCCCAGGGTTATTGTAAGCTTGCAACTTTTTCAATAGTCTGGAGGAGAGCGACTGCACCTCACTCTCCCTTCTCTGATCCAGCGCCCAACGACTAAAAAGATCCGCCACAAGATTGTCTTCTCCCGAAATATGCCTGATGCAATAGTTTCTTGATTGGATTTCCAAAGCCCAACGCTGAAGTCTCATCAAAACCGTTTTTGAAGTAACTGCTTCCGGATTAAAAATGTACTCCAAATTTTTATGATCCATAAAAATGTTGACTCGTCTTCCAGCAAATAAATAATCCAATCGTTTTAAACTAAAAACAATAGGATAAGCCTCTTGAGAGGATATATGCCAATTTTTTTCTGAATCACTCCACTTATGCGTCGTCATAAACACAATATTGTGTTTCTGTTCCAATACTGGTTTGTCTAATTCCTCTTCATATGTCTGAGTCACCACAATACTACATCCTGATTCGGATGCATCAGTAAATAAACACATTTCCTTCTCACTATCTGGTACTGCCACACGAATTGCTTCATGTACACACTTTAAAACCTTCTGAAAAGCTTCGACTTCCTTGGTACTCCATCCATGCTCCTTCAATTTGATCCCTACTAGAGATTTTTTCTTTCTTGACTTAGTACCTTTTTGTGCTTTCCACTCAAACAACTTGTTCAGAAACTCTGTCAACGTAGATTTCGCCTCCAAAACACCAAAAGGTTCTAAGGAGTCTTGAATCCAACCAACAGCAAAAAGAAAATCATGCAACTCGATAGCAAGCAAGGGTTCTGGAGTTGCCAAAACTTTGTCATAATACTTCGGATCATAGCAATAGCCGTGCTCGGAAAACTCTCTTCCACACCATATAATTCTTTCTGCAAAAAAATCACATTTGGCAAAATTTAATTTCACATCCCACTTTAAATAACGACTAAGCAGATCATCTAAACGATCCAAGTACTCTTCTTCCGTAGCAGCAAAAAGAAGGCAATCATCTATCCAGTTACAACAACTTATCCCATGGATTCCATTCAGGACTTCATTGACTATACGATCCTGGTATACTACCGGTGAATTTAAGTAACCTTGTGGCGCAACATTCATTTGATAGCAGCCAAAAGGGGTTACTAACGTAAACGGCTCCGAGTTTTCTACCCCAAGCAAATTAAATCCCTTCATATTATCGAAAGAACCAAAAAATTTTGCTCCTTTAGTGCAAGCAACCAATTGTTCCAATAAAGGCATTGGCAACGTATTGCTCAAACATCGTGAGTTCACCGCTCGGAAGTCAGCCACCATGCGAAATCCTTTACCTCCCGGTTTCGTGACCACAAAGACTGGAACACCCCATATAGGATTACGTACCGCTTTTAACATCCCTAAATCTACCATCTTTGTAACGTGTTTCTCAAGCCATTGAAGTTGCTCCAACGACATGCGTCGAGGTTTAGCATAACATGGATCAGCGTTTGCTTTCAACTCTGGCTTCATTTTCGTTAACTTCGAAATCGTACAATCGTCGAATGTAAAACGCAAAAATCTTTTTGTACTAAGGCAAAATTTGTTCCAATTTTTCAACTTGTGTACATCCATTAGCCATTGCCTTCGCGAGTGCTGTCTTCAACGAGCTTTCAAAATCAATCTCGTCTGGGTTATCAAACAAGCCTTCTTCCGTAAATGTTGTATCGCCTTCCTCTTTGCCTTCTGCAATAATGTCTCCAGTCCTAAGTAAGTTCGCCTTATATGATCTCCATTTTTTTTCTGTTGGTCCCAAAGGGTAATGTTTATTCGTTCTCGGTAATGCGTCTCTATAGTCTCTGCCTCCAACTACAGGTACTTTAACCTCCTTTGTGTTCTCTACTATTGTGGCTTTTCCTCGATCAACCACCTTACCCAGAAGGCCCCGAACATCCTCTTGGTCCTTGTCTATACCATTGATTATGACAAAACCATCTTCATTCTTACTGGAGTTCCAATCTAATCCCTCTAAGCTTGTTTCTGTTTCCTTCTGGGAAACCTGTCCAGCTTTAAATGCTTTTAATATTCGAATTACATTAGCTTGGGTTGTCTTCGGGCTACCGGACTCTGTTTTCTCGTTGTCTATTGAGACTGTCTTTTGCTGTTCAAAGCTTAGCTCGAAAGTCCTTCCTTTGTGTCGGTCCAGATTTGCCTCTGGGGACAAACCCAAACTATCTAAAACTGGCCATGATAATAGGAAATGGCCCCATTCTCCATCTACTACATAGATGACGACATTCTCCAATCTCACGCTGTCTCTTTTTAAAGGTAAACTATCTTGTTCATTTCCTCTTAATGGAATAGTAATCTGATCTTTGAAGTAATACCGACAGTATTCGTATTTCCCATTCGCCACTTCTACTTTAATTGGATACGTTAACGTAATCAATTCTGGTGCTTCCCCCGTCGATTTATACTTCTCGTATTGTTTAACACCCATAAATGTGAGTCTTGCTCCTGTGTCCAAATCTGACCTAACTACTTGTCCCTGTTTCCCGATAAAGAGTTTGCTTATCTTATCGAGTCCTGCTTTTTTGGCTCTAACTTTGATCAAAGGTATTCTGTAATTGAGCCCTGGAATACCCTCACCATGTCACATTTGTTTTGTCAGCAACATTAGTCTTTCGTCATTACTCTGGACCAATCTCCCAGGGGTCGCTACTTGTGAAGCCATGATATGTTCTGGTTCCACTAAACTTTGCTGTGCCAATGACGCACTTAACGTTTCTATTTGCTTTGTCAAATCGTCAAAACGCTTCTCTGTGTTCACGAGTAAAGCCTTTGTGGTATCGTGTCTCTGCTTTTTCTTCAGCATGCGCTCGTCTATATCGTTCAGAGACACTTCTTTGAATCGCGCGTACTCTGGGCATGGCTTTGGACAATTTTGTTCGTAACCACCGTCCTTACTTCGTCTTAAGAACCAGTGGTCTTTTGCCTTGCAAAAAATACAGTCGGCTCTCAAATATCTCTTGACTTCCTTTCCCGTGGTTGCGACGTGGCTAAACACGTCTGCTTCCGGAGCCTTGGTTTCTTTATAACCGTCTTCAGCTTTGGCCACTGCCAATTTCTTTCTGTAGACTCTCTCCCAGCTCTCACCTTCTACAACTATTCTTGAAAGGACCTTGAGGTGGTCATATCGCATATTGGAGTTCCTTATCTCCAATTCCATACTTTTTCTAAAATCGTCTGGCTTGAGCGATTTCATTATAGCCTGTACGATCACCCCCCTCGCGTACTTGTGTTCATCTCGTTCCCCTCTTTTTGGGATCTTCCAATAAACCATACATAAGCTTTGATGAAGATGACATTTTATGTCGGCCTTTAAACCGTTCACTCGCGCCTGAACCGTATCGATTTTCATATCATACGAGTTCTTCACAACTGCACCCAACGTCTTCAAACATAAGTCTTTCTGGTCTTCTGGCGCTCTTTCCTTCGCCTCGTCAATGTATTTATATACATCGGCTTCGGTGAATTCATCGGCATCATCAGGGCTTTGGTCGAGAAATCCGTATCTGAATTTCTCTCTCAGCTTATCAGTTATACAATTGTCTATCGTTCTTGGAATGATCATGTGCCTCTTACATTCCTCTTTGTACGTCTTATATGCGTCGTGTAAACTTCTGAAACCTTCGTCGTCCAGTTTTTCTATCTTTGGAACCTCGGGAGCCTTCTGAGCCAAGGTTTGAAGCATTACCGTTTCCGATGACCTCCCCTTTCTTGTTTTTCTTCGTTGTCGTCTTCTTCCAGTAGCATTACTATCGTCCGAGCTAGAACTTGAATCGCTAGGAGACTCACTCGGGTCCCCGTCTCTATCCTTGGAAACCACTACTGTGTTCACCCCTGCCGTAATATAGCTTTTTCTACCCTTCGGCTTCCTCTGTTTCTGTTTCTTCTTGGTCGGTGTATTAGCTCCTTCCAATTTTTCTTCAATCATGCTTTGTAGCATACCTGAGTTTCCAAATACTCCCTCAAGAGTTCTGTTTAACCTGTCGAACACCTAAGCTTCAATTCGCTCTGCCAAGTCGTTTAACCTCGGTTATAACACTGGTGCTGTTCTTTTTCGTCTCCAAAGGATCTGCCTGGAATACATCTCCATC
>JBGCDT010000398.1:0-9935 GCA_045105695.1 Saprospiraceae bacterium
GAGTGGACGCGTCTCTTACCCCTTTGTGCAAAAATCACGAACGGCTGGTTATGATGGAAAAGGAGTAGCTGTCATAAAAACTAAGGAAGACAATAACAAGATGCTTCCGGGGCCCTGTGTCATTGAACCGCTGGTGAATATCGACAAAGAAATTGCAGTCATCGTTGCTCGAAATGAGCGTGGCGAGGTAGCGGCCTACCCTGCTGTAGAAATGGAATTCGAGCCAGAAGCGAACTTGGTAGAGTTCCTTTTCTGCCCAGCAAACATTTCTTCTGAAATAGAAAAAGAAGCAGCGGACTTAGCAAAAGCGACCATTGAAGCCTTCGACGTGTGCGGCTTGTTAGCAGTAGAGTTGTTTTTGACAAAGGATGGAAATCTGATGATCAATGAAGTCGCTCCAAGAACACACAACAGTGGCCATCATACTCTGGATAGTTGCATCACTTCGCAGTTTGAAATGCAGCTTCGCGCAGTATTGAATCTACCATTGGGCTCTACTCAAATGACAAGTCCTTCTGTGATGGTCAATCTCCTAGGCGCCCCTGATCACACTGGCCCTGCTACTTATGAGGGGATGGACGAGTGCATGGCAATCCCTGGAGCTAAGTTTCATCTCTACGGAAAAACGATGACTAAACCTTTTCGGAAAATGGGGCATGCGACGGTGGTTGATCAAAACTTGGAGGAAGCTAAAAAGAGAGCGGTGGCTTTGAAGAATGGGCTGAGGATTGTTTCGGAAAAAAGGGTGGAAGAGGGTGACAAGTAGAAGAGGGTTGAAGAGGGTTTTCCTTCTTTCGAATTCTTACGATAAAAACGCGTCCTAAGGGAAAGCCCTTTTCAACCCTTTCCAACCCTTTCCAACCTTTTTCCAACCTTAAAAAATAAAAAAGATATAATGTCAAAATCAAAAGTAAGTATCATCATGGGGTCTGATTCCGACCTGCCCGTCATGCGTAAAGCAGCGGAAATATTAAGTGACTTTGGAATTCCGTTTGAGCTGACCGTGGTGTCTGCACATCGGACGCCGGACCGCTTGTTTGAATTTTCTAAGAAAGCACATAAGCGAGGGATCAAAGTGGTGATTGCAGGAGCGGGAGGTGCGGCGCACTTGCCTGGGATGGTGGCTTCTTTGTCGCCTTTGCCAGTTATTGGCGTGCCGATTAAGTCTTCTAATTCTATTGATGGGTGGGACTCTGTTCTTTCTATTTTGCAAATGCCTGGTGGAGTGCCAGTCGCGACTGTTGCTTTGAATGGAGCGAAGAATGCGGGGATATTAGCGGCTCAGATTATTGGTAGTTCTGATACTAAAGTTCGGAATAAAGTGATGGCTTATAAAAAACGATTGACTAAGGAAGTTGGGAAAAAGATAGAAATTGTGGAAAAGGAATTTAAAAAGTAATCTTTACAACTTCTTATAAAAAGAAAAAGACCCCGACATCCATCTCCTGATGCCGGGGTTATATTTTTGGGGTTTATTTGTTGGGGCTAGAACAGTTACATTCTCATCCGAGCCATTCCGACCATGACCTCTTGATTGATGAGACCAAAGCCATCTCCGTAGCATTCTTCAAAGTGCTCTTCCAGTTCCTCATCGTTATTAATGACATCTTGTGAGCCGTCTTCTTTGATTACTGAAATTGGATAATTTATAGTTGGATCATCGCTATTAGGATTCTGAGCGTAGTAATCGTCGATGTAGGTAAAGAGAGAAACATCATCTTCCGCTGTGTATACCGTACCGTCTGGTAAAGTAATTCCAAATGGATATACAAAAGAGAAACATAAATCGTCTACATAAGTACTATCACAATCGCTTGGCTCTTCCCACTCTCCACCGAAGCAGTCAGCAAACAAAGCTTCTACTTCATCTTCATCATTCATCGATTCAGTCGTTCCATCTTGTAAAACTACGTCAATTGGAAAGACCATTTCGAAATACTCATATTCGCCATGTTCATCGAAAAAGGCTGCCCATTCCTCTTCATTATTTACAGTAATGGTTTCGTTGTTAGGACCATCCAGGGTTAAAGGATATACAAAGTCAAAACAAGGTTCAAATAAATCATCGCCATTGTAGATAATGGTATCTGGTTCAAAGTCTCCGCCACCAAAGTCGCCATAGCACTCGTGGTAGAGATCGCAGATTTCTTCATCACTAGAAACACTTTGTACATTCCCATTCTCTAATGTTACCAAGATGGGATAAACAATAGTTGGAAAACTTTCGAGGTCGTCTATTTCAGCCTCCATGTAGTCAATAATCTCTGTCCAGAGTTCTTCTTCAGTGTTAACTTCAACAACTCCAACACCAGGTAGATTAACTGAAATTGGATAATTAATGGAGAAGCAATTCCCTTCTGCATCTACACTTCCCTGACCAGAACCATTGGAAACGTTGGCTAGGAAATTTTCAGATCTGGGTGTGTTGGCTGCTGGTTCTTTAGGGTCTGTAATTTCAGTATCTTTTTCGCAAGAGCTGAATACAGCTACCATTGCAAGTAAAATAAAAGTCAGGTTGAAAAATCTTTTTAATGTACTCATCTTTTAAAAATTAATTGGGTTAATAATTTCAAGTCGAACTTTTCGATTTTCTATTCGCTTGTTTTCTTTAGATTTAAATAGCTTTTTATCGCCTTTCAAATACAAGACATTTCGAATTATTAATTCCCCTATTTTATTTTTATTTTTTTTCAAAAAATTTTATTAAATAAAAAAAGAGAAGCCAATAATGGCTTCTCTTTTTAATAGCAATAATTATTTCTTTTTTAAAACCCAATAGAATAATATAACGAAGGTGTAAATTTCATAAGGGTAACTGGAATTTTTGTAAGCTCAGGAATTCCAGAAAAATCAGTATAAAACACAGAATAAAAAGCAGCATTAGATCTATTGTAAACATTAAACGCCCCGACTTTAAACGTATGCTTCGTCTTGCCCCATTGAGTTTGATAATTGAAATTGATATCGAGCCGATGATAAACTCGTCCTCTTTCCTGAGTTCGAATATTAAATGACTGCTCTCCTACGTCTAGATCTAAAGCTGCAAAAGCGGTTGTCAATGGATCTAGTCGTATTTCTGGAGCCGCAGAGTTATTCTTCCAATTAAAACTAAAATGCCATTTTTTATTAAACTGGTGATAACCAAAAATATTGATATTGTGTTTCTGGTCAAATCTAAAATCAAATGTTTCTCCGCTATTAAAATCTGGATTATCGAAGGAGCGATCTGATTTTGAGAGCGTATAGGAAATCCAACCTCCTGTTTTCCCTTCTTTTTGAAAAAGGAATTCAATTCCTTTTGAGGTTCCCGAACCAGAGGATACGCCCTCCAAGGAAAAATCTGGATTTACGACTATGTTTGAATTAATGCTGGGTTTATTAGGGGCTAAGATTCCATCCATTTTTTTATAAAAACCTTCTACGGAAAGATTAATGTTTTTTCCTATTTTTCGAGTTATTCCTATTTCATAAATCCAGGATATTAATGGTTTTTCAAATTCTGTCGAAGGCACCCATATGTCATTTGGCAAGCTCAAACCTGAAGATGGAATTTGGTGAAGGTACTGTGTCATTTTACTTAATCCACCTGTAAAGCTCCACTTAGGAAAAGGCTGGTAAGAAATACCAAGACGAGGTTCTACATTAAAAAAATGATTTTCATTTCCAGTGAAATAAGAAAATCGAAATCCTCCATTAAACAATAATTGATCAGTTAATTTAAATTCATCTTCTACATACAACGCCCCTTCAATAGAGCCAACAGACACCTCTTCATAACTGTCAACTAACCCTTCTATATCTTCAATATCTTCTCCAGCAACCAAAGGCTCATCAAATTCCTGAGTAATTGAAAAAGGACTTAATTCGTGATGTGTTAATACGGAGCCAAAACGAATTCTATGTTTATTGTTTGGACTATAATCAAAATCAGATTTCAATGAAAAATCTCGAATCCTAGATCGGAGATCACTAAACAATCTTAAATCAGTTAAAAAGAACTCACTCAGTCCAATAGTATTAAATCTTGAATCTTGGAAATTATAATTACTATAAGTTGCTGTGATATTAGAAAACAATTTTGCGCCCCATATTCTGTTCCAACGGATAGCCGACGTCTGATTACCCCATTTTAAAATAGTCTCATTCTGCTCAACGCTATTCACTAATTCATCTGGATAAGATGGATCTACTACAAGCTGAGCAAGTAATTCCGCATCTTGTCTATAATGGTCCTGTCCTTGATAAAAGCTAAAAAATAATTTATCTTTTTTTCCAATTGGAAAATGCAGCTTAGCATTTATGTCAAAAAAATTATAATTGTAATTACTGGAAAAAGAAGCATCACCTGTATACCCCTCTAAATTAGCAGTACTGTTTTGAAAAATTCCAGTACGAAATACATTTTCTAAAAGAAATGGAGAGTGAGATCGGCGGGCAGTAAATAAAAATCCACCTTTTTTATTAAAAAGAGGACCTTCTACTTTTGCTTTTGCACTAATTAATCCACTACCAATTTCTGCTGTCCATTTTTTTTGATTGCCTTCTTTTGTACGTACATCAAAAACAGAAGAAGCTCGCCCACCATATCGTGCGGGAAAACTTCCTTTTAATAATCGGGCTGAACGAATAGCATCTGTATTATAAACAGAAAAAACACCTAACAAATGACCCGGGTTATATATCGGGACACCATCTAACAGCATTAGATTTTGCCCAGCCTCTCCCCCACGGACATACAAACCTCCAAATCCATCTGCGCCTGTCTGCACACCTGGGAGTGTCGTCACCATATTAATAATATCTGCCTCACCGCCAATTCCGGGGGCAATGGAAACATAGTTTGGAGGCATCAATTGGCCGTCGTCAATCAAACTAGTTAAACCCGAACTGTCAACGTCTGGGCGAACAATCACTTCGGCAAGCGTACTAGCGGAATTTAAACTTACGTCTAGTCTTTTATTAACAGAGTTCTCTAAGGCAACTTCGTGTGGCTCACAGCCTAGGTATGAAAAATTAAGTCTGTTTGTATTCGCAGGAAGGGTTATGCTATAGAATCCATATTCATTGGTAGTTGCCCATTTTTGAGAATTCCTATCATAGACATTGACCCCCACCAACCGCTCTCCACTGGAAGCCTCAGAAACAAAACCACTGAATGTAGTTCTATTGTTAGGAGCAATTGCTGTTTTTTTCTTTCGATAAATGATGAGTTGATTATTCTGAAATTTATAACTCACTTTTGCACTTCCTAAAATTCCTTTTAGCACAAGATCCAGTTCTTTATATTTATAGTCAACTGTAACTGGTTTGCTCCTTTTGAAAAAATGCTTAGAAAAAGCGATGTTAATTTTCTGTTCCTTAGCTAATTTATCTAGAGCAGACGGAACGGAGAGGTTCTCCGCAACAAAATCGATCTTTGTCGTTAGATTAGTCTGTGCTGAAATCGTCAACACGCAGAAAAAGCAAAGGAAGAATAACAGTAGGTTTCGTTTCATTAAAATAACAAGCATTAATTTTTTTCAGAAAACAGATCTAACACATAGATTCTCAATTCTACCTTCTATTCACAACCACCACCAACTAAAACATAATTCCCAGTTCCTTCCTTTTTCACTTCTGCGCCAAATAGTAATCCTATGTTTTCCAACAAGTCATCTATTTCAAACTGATTGAAATTAGAACTAATAGGACATTGCTTCAAGGCATTATTTTCTGTTTTTATCTTTACAGCATAGACCTTTTCGATTTGCTGTAAAGCTTCCGCAAGTGTATTGTTAGAAAAAGTTAATTTTCGGGTGTGCCAAGCAGCGTAGTTCTTTGATGTGCTTTCTAGTTTGCTAAGTTTCTTTGCCTTTCGTTGATAGACTGCTTGCTGGTTTTTAATTAAGTCTACGGTCTTCCCCGTTTCTTCGATAGCTACTCGCACTTTTCCAGTCACTACATCTACCGACATAGACTCTTCATTTGTAAAGTCGCGCACATTGAAAGAGGTCCCTAGGACCCTTACTGTTCCAGTAGCTGTTTCTATCAAGAATGGATGAGCCGCATCTTTTGCTACATCGAAAAAAGCTTCTCCTTTTAGTTTTACAATTCTTTCTTTTCCGTCAAATGCTTCTGGATAGCTTAACTTAGAACCAGCGTTTACCCAGACCTTAGTTCCGTCTGCTAGTTCAACTGCCTCTGGAGAACGCTCCTCTGCAAAGTGATCTCGCCACTCCGTACCAGCACCTAAATATTGCTTCAACAGAAAACCAGCCAGTACCAAAAACAAAACAGAAGCTGCTATTCGCAGTCCGCTAAACATCGGACGGGCTTTAGGCGAAGCCTTTTTGTTCGTTTTCAAATTAATTACGGGCGTTTCCGCTAGTCCATCCATCCTTTTTTGCAAAAGCGAATAATCAGCATCCAAATCAACATCTACATCCGTAGAATAATTAGCGCCCAGCGCCCAGGCCTTTTCAACCGAATCGGCAATTTGCTGATTGGCCTCAGATTGCGACAACCAATCGCTAAGCTGTTTGTCTTCAACAGGGGTAATCTCCTGCGACAGCTTTTTATATAATAATGATATGTATAAATCTTCTTTCATATAGACAGTTTGAAATAATTAGCTGATTATGTATGAGCGACGAAAGTAAGTTTAGGTTTTTCCTTTACTACCATACAATTCAAAAGGAGGATTCCCCTATCCTATTCTAAAAAAAGTTTGAGAAATAAAGCAAGCATTCCCTGAGACAAGTAAGGATTGAGCTTGGATTTCAGAATTTTTAGTGCCTTAGTCATCTGATGCTCAACGGTTTTGGTAGAAATATCCATCTGCTGTGCAATCTCCTTATGGCTCATTCCTTCCAACCTACACAAAGTAAAAACCATCCGACAGCGCTCTGGAAGTTGCTCGATAGATTCGTTAATAACCGTTTGCAAGTCACTGGTCTCCATTATCCGTTGTGGAGAATCTGACTCCAGGGTTTGCTCCGGTATTTCTTCCTCAGCGGTAAATCTAGATTGCTTTTTCAAGACATTGAAAGCTCGATTCAAAACTGCTCGTCGCAAGTAAGGTTTGAAATCTGAAGAAATATCCAAACGATCTCGCTTCTTCCAAAGTTCGAAAAAAACTTCCTGAGAAGCATCTTTCGCCAAGGTTCGATCTCTCGTTACGTTTGTCACGGTCACCAGCAAGTATTTGTAATAACGATCGAACAACTCTCGGAAAGCCTTCTGGTCATCTGCTCGAATTTTTGTCCAAAGGTTTTGGTCTGTTGTCATGTGTTTTAGTTTAAAGGAGAGGAGACAAGGGTTATGAGGGTGGAAAAGGATAGTAGGCAGAAGAGGGTTGAAGAGGGCTTTCCAACGAGAAATGGTAAGATGTGCTTTTGTTGAAGCTGTTTCTTTTTTCTCAATAAAATTAATTCTATTTGATTCATGAAAACCGTTTTTGAATATTTATCTATTTTCTTTTTTAAAATTCAAAATTTAATAACCGAAAGTAATCTTAGAAGTGTAATTAGATACGTAATAAGCACTATTGAACGAACCTCTCTTCACCCCCGAAAAAATACGTCCCACTACATCCACAGGAGAACCCTCTTCTACCCCTCCACCCTCGTCTCCCCTCTCCCTTCTTAAAAATACTCCCGTAATATCTCTCGATAAAGAATATCCGCCAACTCCTCCGCCATCTCATCGTCGTCAGGAAGTTCGTCGTTGTTTGGTCTGCGGTAGCGATTAGGGACTGCACGTTCGTCGCCGCTCCATTCGCTTTGTTCTATGTCCGCAGCTATAGTTTCACTGAAACGTTCGTCTCTGAGTTCGCAGTTATTAGAGCGCGAACGGATGTCTACTCGTACCTCCCACTCCGCAACTTTTATTCTTCTGATGATGCGAACCTGAGCCTGAACGTTGCCATAGACGGGGATAGTCGAAACATTCCCATCTGCATCTGTTGTCGTCTCTGTCCCTGTTTGAACGCGCTCCGTGAAAGTTTGGTTGTCTACCTCATCTCGATAATTAATATCTAAGGAATTAAATTCAATGTCCAGGTGGCAATCTACATCATCAACGTTTGCTCTTTCGTAGTAGATTTTTCTAAACCGTTCGCTGTAGTCTTCTATATCTTCAAAGCGACGATCTATTTCCCATTCGTAAGAAATACCAAAACTAACGCTTGCTTCAACGGTATAAATATATCGACCTACTTCGATGCATTCTTCCATCTGGTCATCTATACCATTTCCACTGAAACCATATTTTTTAGCTTTAGCAAAATCTGAATAAGCTTGCTGAGCGAGTTTTTTATCTCCGTTGTCAATAGCCTTGGTGAGACTGCTTTCCCCAAATTTGAAATAAGTTTCAGCTATGTCCTCTTGCATCCAGTTGGCTTGTTCGCGCAAGCCATCGTAGTCTTGATCGAAAGAGCCGTCCTCTACATATTTAAACGTCTTTTCAATCTTTCCTTGTAAATCTTGATTGGCATCGTAAGCCTTCTCTAGGTCTTCTATATCTTTGGTTTCTAGTAATTTAGCAATTCCTCTATTTTCTTTAACAATGATTTGAGCCATTGCTTTTTTCAAAATCTTTTTATTTTCTCTAACTGATTTTCCACGTTTGAGTTGATTAAGGGATTGCTTGTAGGCTTTGTTGTAGTTGCCTTCTTTGAGGTGTTTGGAGGGGGATGCACAAGCGGTGACTAAGATGAGGGCAAGTATAAGAAAACGAAAATTCATTTATGTAGATGTATTGTTAGAGGAATGGATTACAACAAGTGTTTCTAAAAAAGTTATTGACCATTAAAAGTTCGATTGAATTCTTGAAGTGATTTTCGATAGTATTTATCAGGAATAAGAAATAAGGAAGTCACAAAGGTGCCTAGCCCAATACCCATTAATACCCGTCCCTCTGTTTTATCTATTCCAAGTATCTGCTTTGATCCTAGGGAAGTCAAACCAGATGCAAGTAGCCCTAAACCAGTAACCATCACTACTTGCTTCGTTCTTTTACTTCTTCGTCCTTTTTCCAAATAGGTTAATATCAATTCATTCTGCTTTATTAAAAAGCCATTAGATGGATTACTGTAATCCTTGGATATTGTAGAATAGCGAGCCCGCTTTAGCGTACCCAGCTCTATTGAGTAGTATACTTTTTTGCTAGTTTGAGAACCACCAAGCATAGATTTATAGTCAGCCCGCATTGGACCATAAGTATGAAGCTCTGCTTTGAAAACGTTGAAATAGCCATCATCTACTCTTGAGATATAATTTCCTTTACGTATGGCGAAATATCCGTTTTTAGTGTTTAAGTAAAGAATGCTTCTCAAATATATTCTATTTCCAGAAGGAAAATAATATCGACTATTTAATGTTCTCGTCTGGTCTTTAAACTGACCTTTTCTTAATAAAGTACCATCTACCAGATATATAAAAAGTTCATTGTCTGCTAAATAGTCATTAGCATTCTGCGCTGAAGGCTCATATCCTACGCAAAGGATAACTATCGCTATTAATATTTTTATCAATCTAAATTTCAAAAGTTCCTTTTAATTTATTGGAATATTGTTCTTCAACTCCCCACCCCAGCAAACCACCCACCGTATAACAAAGCAAATCTGACCACAGAAAGCCATGTCCCAAAATTAGTCCGCCCAATTTGTAATCCCTAATATTTTCTATCCAATCTGCCTGATATAATTGCAAGACTTCTATGGCAAAACAAAACAGTGTACTTAAAAGAAAAACTCGCAGTGCTGACATTTTTGGAAACAACATCCCGAAAAGAAAGAAGTACATCGTCGTATAGAGAATATCACCTGCGTAAGGCGTGATCGGCTCAGGGACATAACCTGAACGGGAGAAGAGACCTATAGCGATGGTGATGATTACTAGAAAGAGATATGGTGGGCGACTTCGTTTCATAGCATTTAGATTTTTGCAAAAAAAATA
>JBGCDT010000399.1:0-3332 GCA_045105695.1 Saprospiraceae bacterium
GGAGTGCCGCCTGTTGGTGTTCCGTTTAGGGAAACGGTAAAGCAATTAGTTGTAAAAGTGAAATCACATATGGGCAAGTTCGCACAAAATGCAGCACAGCTATCAGCATAAGGAACGGAAACGAACAGAGGTCCCAAAGGCAGTTCCATGAACACAGGGTCGTTGCAAGTGAAGTTGGTTTGACCAATGATGTAACCCAATTCCATCTGAGTGAACGTATCTACACATACGCAATTGAAATCTAAATCCGTAACGCCAATAAGCATATCCCAGCCGCCAAAACCATTGGAGCTATTCAGTCGTGCATCGGTATAAAAAATATTGTCATAATCAGGTGATACATGTAGATGAGGTTCATCGAAATCCATTTCGTTATCATCAAGGTATTTGTAATAAACAAAATTTAAATTCCCTGAAGCTGGATCGTAATTCGTCTTGTGCAAAATGTTGTAATTCGGAGCTGCTCCTGTTTTTTTCGCTACCGTGTATATATTGTTATATTTATCCATCCACACTTCTGTAAATTCACTTACATCGGGAAAAGTCAATCCGCCTAGAGGCGAAAATCCAGCATCCACTAATAATAAGATTCCCTGGTTATTACCAAAATCATGTCCTGCTAACAATATGTTTCCGCCAGGAGATAATTCTATTGCGTCATAAAAATCAATGACGCCAGGGTAGTAATAACCCCCGAGGAAAGATCCTGAAAAACCATCTACATGAATCAGCGTTCCTTCATTTGCCGTAGAGCCATTTCCAAGTATAATTAATCCACCATTGTCCAAATCTTCTATTCCGCGAAAGCCTTCTAATTCTATATTCCCAGTCTCTGGATAGGCTCGCCACCAATTGACCGAAAGGCCAGTACTGAAGTTGTACAGCATTACTTCGTCAACCGAATTAGTAGGTTGACCATTGGGATTTTTAGCACCGACTACATAGACTGGAAAGTTAGGATCCGCAGGGTTTTTATGAAGCACGACCCTTATGAATCCTTCTCTACCATTGTGATTGTAACGCTTTTGTGCCGTCAGGTTACAGCCTGTAGAAAAGGTGCAAATCAAAGAACTATTGTCTTGGCTCTGTGGACTGGTTGTTTGTCCAACTACAATAAACTGGTTGTTCGCAGGATCATAAACAAAGTCATTAAAAATAGACAACTCATCAATATAGCTTTCGCAAATCAGAGATCCATTTGTAATGTCAAATTTTGAAAAAGAACCATAGTTCTGACCGCTTACCGTCTTTTGACCAATGACATAAATTGCATTGCCGACGGCTAAAATCTTTTTGGGTTTTTCATCCTCAGATGAACCATATAGTTTTTTGAAATTACCAGGAGGGGGACAATCAGCAGCGAACTCAACTACGTTTTCACAATAGGTAGTTCCATTGCCAGAAGCGACAATAGAGGTACTGACAAGACCATTACTTACATCTGAAAAACAAACCTGACCAATGTTTTGAACGGTACCCAGCAGGGCCGGGTCGGCAAAGTTAGTAGCATGCGTAAAAACAGCATTTTGATTTCCAGTTACAGCACCGGTAATGTTAGTCCCGTTACCGACAGCGCTGGATATGTTACCAACAAAAGGAGGGAAGGCTCCGCTATTCAAATCAATTTGATTAACGATGGTTCCTGGTACACAATTGACATCAAAGATTACTTCTATGTCCGCACAGCATGGGGAGACTTGTACGAAATTAATGTCGCAATCGCAGGGTCCTCCCTGTGCTTGACCTTCTGTCCCTTGGAATAAGAAAAAAGAAATAAAAATAATTATAGTTGAATATTTCATTGGTATCTATTTCATAGCCTGAGATGGCATTTTATTTAAATAATTTAAAAGCACTTATCAGAGCGAGGACTAATTGTCCTTGTCACATGGAACTACTGTTCGCTCGGTCATTCCCATGCAACCAGTGTTGAGGTCAATCACTTCTACTTTGTAAGTAGCTCCTCCGGCTGGAGGTGTATCTGTAATTGTACAAGCTGTATTGCTTTGTATCACACCATCAATATACCAGGTGAAAGAAAGGTTGGAAGGGCTGCAAGTGGAATAACTATCACAGGCACTCAGGGTAATTGGATCGCCCAAACAAGCGCAATCATTCGGTACAAGCGGACAACTTAACAATGCTTTTACATCGCAAACGTCAACGCAGTATTGAGGAGACTCGACTACATAACAACCAACACCATCTGTTGATTCCAACCAATAGCAAGCCGACTGATTCGCAGTGTAAGTGTAGCTCGTACCTGTTCCGACCTGTAGGCCATTGCAAAACCAAGTATAGGTATGCGTAGGATCAGGAGTCGTGACGGTCAGTGTATTTTGGTCTCCGTTGCAAACTTGGTTCGGGCCAGAAATACTATTTGCAATGGGTGGCGTCGGCAAACGGATTTCTATTTTATTACTAAAACAAGGATCGCAACCAGAAGGATTGGACAAAGGATTACATTGCACCTGATAGAAAATTTGATTCCCAGGCCAGGCACTCGTTGGGATCACATTCGTATTCTGAACCGTATTGGAAAAACCTAAATCAAACCAGGTTGTACAATCATAAGAATACTGCCACTGCGGAATGCAATCTATAAAAGGATCAGTAGGATCTTGTCCGACCTGCGCATCATTTTCAGGACAAATTTCATAGATGAGATGAGGCGTAGTACTAACGAGTGTTATATTCATCGGACTAGCTACCGGCCAACCAATGATGCTGCCACATATAGGTTCTGGATCAACAGTTAGGCAGGATTGAAAGCGCTCAATTTTTCCATTACAATTGCTAACTTCTGCTTCGAAGCAGAGCGATTGTGGACTAGTAACCAGAGGAGCCGTCAACGTATAATTAAAACAAGTTTGATCGGTAAAGCCAATGTAAGTTCCATCATAATACCATTCGATATCAACATATTGACCTGGAGTCTGCACAAACAAATCAGGAGAGTTCAGACAGACATTTACTGTAACGGTTTCACCCTCACATAAGGGATCGGGAGGGGAAATACTCACAGTGGCAGGACTAATCGGGCAGCAGATACGAAGGTCGTAATCTTTGCTTTTGTAATTGCAAGCCTGTGTCGAGCCAGGAGCGGTAACAGAAGAAACCGCGTAAAAGGTTCGATCTACAAATCCGTCTGTACTGTTATTACAATCATATAAAATTTCCCCCTGAGGTATACCAAATCGGAAATCGGAAAATGGGGGAGAAGTTAGTGAAACCGGACCTGCTCCATCATCATAAAACCACTGAACGGGTATATTTGAAAATGGGCCTGGTACAATGCCGTTATCCAAAAGTGTGAAGTGAGCAGGGTCTCC
>JBGCDT010000400.1:0-5734 GCA_045105695.1 Saprospiraceae bacterium
CAGATAGGTCTGTAATCCCAAAGGCATCGGTACCACTTAGGCCATTACTCCAATTCCAGGTATAGGGAGGGGTTCCTCCAGAAGGTGTTGGCCGATTACCAAAGGTGCCTAAATAATATATATAGCCATTTTCTGAGGTACAACTAGATGGATGCTGTATATCAGCAACATAAGGCAACCTTAGGCCGCCATCTACAAAAACGGTAAATTCTGATTCACATCCGTATTCTGAGGAGACGGTTATGGTATACGGGCCAGGGCATAGGTAATCGAATGTATGAGAGCCGTTGACATTCGAGGCTGAGTGGTATTCGGGGCCAATAAGTTGTATTGTAAATGGGGCGGCTGTTCCTTCTGCTGTTATTTCTATGGAGCCGTTACAGAGGCCTGTGGTGGCGTTGGTTATTTGGCCTAGGGTTATTTCGGCTGAAGAGATTGTTATCGAACACCATATCAACATTAAAACATTTAAGGCTTTTTTGAGTATTATTTTATTTTTCATATTCTATTTTTTGATATTTAATTTTGGTATTACCGAGCTGCTAACGCACATTGGAGTTCAATTAATATTTACTATTTTTTGATTGGCTTCATCTTACAAACCTCACATTACCTCTAAAATCCACAACATTAATAGAATCTATGGGTGGACAACTTTCAGTAGTTTTATCAAAGTGTTTGTAATCATAAAAGAATGAAACTATACTGTTCTCTTTTAACCTCTTGGTTTCGCCTTCTTCCTTAACTAAATAATATGCTTTACTTTTATTTAACTTTAAAAAAGTGACACTTCTTATAGGTTGAAAAAAACGACATGTATCATAATGTTTACAGGCTACTAAATCTAGAGAATTACTACTATTAGTTCCATAAAAATTTTCCACTAAAATATAGTGATCATATGAATTACTTATCAAATTCTGAGTACAAAAAAGAAACTTAAATTTATTCTTATATTTTTCTTCTCCCGATAATAAATATGAGAAACCTAATAAAAGAATTGCCACAAGGAAAACATGTCCAACTCTTACTCGATTATTATGATAATTATTATTCACTTGCTATTTCGTTTAATCAAACCAAAAAATTCCTCTATCCAAACCCCATCAAGTGGAGGGCATTCACTCCCTTCTTCAACCCCTTGTTTGTAATCATAAGAAAAGGCAATCAGTACATGTTTCTTCAACTCTTCAGAATCTACACTAGTCTTATTTCTCTTTGATGATCCACTTTTTGACTTCACGAAAATAATCCCTGCAATCGGGTAAATGTCTTTTGTTATAGAATGATAACGACAAGCGTAATCCTGAAAATCGGGAAACCCTTTTTTATAATCTCCTCCTACATAAATATAGTGAATAAAGGGCCCTCCAGAAGTTTGTACTTCTTTTGCAATAAATTCATAATAAGGTGGCATTGCAGGGTAGTGAATGCAAGACACTACTACAATAATAGTAAAAAAAAGAAAAAGGTATGGCAAGAAAGTTTTATTTCTAATTTGCAAATTCATAAGGAATAATTACAGAGTGTTTATAAGGTACATAACAAGGAGCTTCATCACAACGAGAAGATAACGCACTATCAGCATTCCTAAAGTGCTGCAAAACCCAAAATGCAGGTAGACCAGGCAAATACCACCTTTCTGCATCTTTTGCATCAGCACCAAACGTATCTGTTATTGTTAAATGAACATTGCAAGTAAATGCTATACCATTGACAGTATGATACCCATAAAAATCGGTAGTTTCTACAGTAAATTCTTGTGTACCACCAAAAACTTGATAAGTCCAAAACGGGTTCTCTATTTTCACTGGATCTATTCCTCCAAAATTAAGATTTCCTTGAGTAGTGTTATTTTCTGGTAAAAATAGTCCATCTAATGTTTCGTTATTGGTATCGGTAAACCAGTTTACATAAACATTTCGAATTTTATTTGCCCAATTTCTAACTGGAGTTGTATAAATCAGCCCATTTGATAATGCAGAGTTACATTCCCATATCAAAGGGGTATTACTACTTTCATTGTTGCAATTTGGATCGGGTCCAGGCGTTGGACCAGGAACGGGGAAACCTTTAATAAAATGATCAGTTATAATATCTTTTTGAACTTGATAATCAATATCAAGCCCAAAATAAAAATCAAACCCATCTATAAATTTATCTTCGATAGTTTGAGTCGGTGTAGGTGTCATAACAAACCAATAGGCAATTGAAGAAGGATAATGGGCAACAGTTACTTGCAACCCTCCAGGTAAAACTACAGGAGAACTATATACAAGATTAAATGGTTCGTTCCCCCAACAATTATCTTTAAAATCTAATAACTGATCTTTCCGCTTTATTTCTACTATATCTCCTTTAACCCAATCCCCATCTACACAATTATAACCATAATAATTATCTCCATCTTTTGCCACAGAATAATCTAGTTCAGGTCCCCACGATGAACATGGTTCTGCATCAAGTGTTCCAAATCCACAACTACCTTTTTTTGCAATTAGCTCAACAGTTGGGACAGGCGATATTAAATCAGATATTTTTTCCACAGAAACCGTATTTACTTTCACCATCAAATAATCATCCATGGAATTAGGCTCATCGTAAATATAGCCTTGAATTGAACAATCAAAACCTTGAACATCAAAAAAACTATTTGCCGAACATGTATTATTATTGTTGCAAAAATCATCATATCCTATAATTTTCCCTACTCCATTGAGTCCTACTTCCTCCGCTCTCAAAAGGTCAAATTCAATTACATCGCGCAATCCAACAAGCTCTTCATTTGAATCGTATTGAATAATCTTCTGAACACAGTCATCAACTACAGTTAAAGCCGATTTTTTTTTGTTATTATTGGAAGGAGGAGCAACCGTTGGATAATCATCTAGTACATTTATTGGTATATATATAAATCCTTGAGCTTCTAAATAGGTTTTCACATTCTCTGGATCAGAGACATCTATAACACTTACATCTGTTTCCGCACTACAACCGTTTTCATCTGTAACAATCAAATGATAAGCTCCTGGTATTGAGGTATCATAAGTAGACGCAGTCGAGACAACTGTCCCAGACGCATCAGTCCATTCATAAGTATTATACCCGTTATCTCCCTCCAGAAGCACATTACCTGTTCCACAAATAATTCCTGGAGAAGGACTTACGTTTATCTTAGGGTTATTAATTTCAATAGTATAATGCTTAACCTCCAGTATGTCTCCTGCTTCATTTAAAATTATCAATTTATACGTTCTATCAATAACACTACAAACTTCTGTCTGACTCGACTCTGGATTTGACAAACCGATTTTCGGCTCCCAGGTAAAACAACTCACATCAGGAACTCCAATAGTTACACATCCTCCGATACAAGTATTAACAGGCGGAACATCCTCTCCTACAAAAGAAGTACACTCCAATCTATTTTCATTTGAATCAAATACTGTTATCGTATAGAAACCTATAGGTAAATTAGGAATAGTAAATGCCCCTTCATCCTGCAAGTCTACCCAACCTGAAGATGGTCCACTCCATTGGATATGATAAAATGGGTTCCCACCGCTTATGTCAACAGTTATTGAACCATCACTTCCAGTTGAGGGCTGACTACTACAGTCTATTGAAAACGCCGAGAGAGGAGGACCGTTAGGCGTTCCAAGAGCAACTGTAGTCGTGCTTTTACATCCATAACCATCCTCAACATTCACCTCGTATGTTCCCGGACTCAGATTATTAATAGTGTAAGGGTCAGTATCAGGTAACGTGATGTTGTTATTAGAAGGGCCGTTCCATGAAATGGTATAAGGACTAGATCCCCCAGTAATATTGATTTCAATTTCGCTATTTGCTGATGTACCATTAGCACTTATTTGTAACGGATTTGGTAACGCGTTCCCTCCAGGCTGGAGTGACTGAAGGAAATAACCGTTTCGCTCTGAATTAGGTTTTCCTGGAGTTGCCTCTGTGCTTCCGTCATATTGAAACTCAGAGGTATTACATTTTGTATCTAAAGCAATTATTGGATCGCTTAACTGAATGCTTGTTGTATTTACATCTGTATTTCCAGCAAAGCTGCTTGACCAGCTCACAGCTTGTCTTAGGTTCTGATTTGGATCGCGAAGTTGAACTGCATCTGAAGCATAAGTCAGAGGTAGGATATAATTCCATGTTGAAGTAGAAAAGACTGGTCCTGCACAATCATAGTTTGATTCTTTAGAACATATATCTATGGCATTACTACTAAAACTTAGCTGATATACGCCCATTGCATTAGGTAGTCCGTCTTCCTGTATGTTAATTTTAGGATGTGGATTTACTGCGTCATATAATAATATCACAGTACCAGGGCTAATATTAGAGAATTCACTACCCAGGACTATAAATGCATTGTCGTTAGTAAATCCATCTGAGTTATTATCAAGTATCCATCCTTGCAAATTAACAGATGTCTGCTGATTATTTCCACCTCCCACCACAACTAACTCAATAAATCTTGTGTAATCCGATGGCATTACTCCTACTTCATTAACTACCAAAGGAGAAAGCCCCCCATTTTGGCCAGATAGTGCAATAGAGAAAATCATAGTTAACAAACACAGCTTATACTTTTTCATGAAAATATATTTATTGAAGAATTAATTTTTCATCACGATTAAATGCTTTTTAATAAAAGCTTTTTCCAGTGTAGATAAGGCAGGTAAGCCCGAAATTGACATAACAGTTTTATAACAACTTAATGTTGTTAACTTGAAGACTTCACAGTCTACGATAGAAACCAGCTCCGACAATAGATTAAATACAATCTACGTGAGAAACTATTTAAATTTCATTCAGATTTTCACCGACTAATAAAGATTATTAAAAAAGGAGACAGAAGAAAAGAGAATTGGATTATCAAAAACCAATTTTACTTTCATAGCTCGTTTTTGAATTATAGCTTACACATTAAAAATTATTAAAAATAGAATTGTTGTTCTGCAATACTAAGAATAATATTTTTAATACCAGCAATAAAACATTATTATTTTTTGTCAAGCGACGAAATTAATACTTACAATAAAATTTGCAATATCTATTCTGTCTAAAATAAACGCATTCTATTTTTTTAATGAAATGTCATTTCACTAATCATTCACTGTCTTTGAATAATTAATTACTCATCTATCACACCTCCACCAACTCAATCTCAAAAATCAAAACCGCATTCCCCGGAATCAAATTCGAAAACCCCTTCCGACCATAAGCCAACTCCGAAGGAATAATGAACGTCCCTTTCCCTCCGACATTCAACATCCGAATCGCTTCATTCCAACCAGGAATAACTTGATTTAATTTGAACTCTAGTGGCTTACCTCTTTTCTTAGAAGAATCAAATACTTTTCCGCTTAGCAAGCGACCTTCGTAATGCGCTTTGATGGGGGCGAAGTCTACAATCTTTTTAGCGGAAGCACCTTCTCCTTGTTTTTCTATTTGATAGAAGATGCCAGAGTCAGTGTATTTTCCTTCCAGGTTATTTTCTTTGACATAGTCGGCGATGATCTTTGCATCGACTTCCTTTTGATTGACTTTTGGAGTTGTTGTATTTCCTGTAGCCTGGCCTTCATTAGACAGGTTACAGGCTGTTAGCAGAAGGAGAATAAATACGGATAGATTTATGAATTTCATTCTTTTATTTGTTTTGGTTTTTAAGATTCAAAGAATCATTTACTAAAGTAATAAAAAAGAGACAACT
>JBGCDT010000401.1:0-6755 GCA_045105695.1 Saprospiraceae bacterium
GGTACCTTAAGTATTTTTCAGAGTGGCGTGGAGGCCGTAGAATGTGCTATTGCTATTCAGCAAGCGATGCAAGAGAAAGAAGTTGTTCCGCTACGAATCGGTTTACACATCGGCGACATTACTTTTGATGGAACGGATATCTATGGAGATGGGGTGAACTTTGCTTCCAGAATTGAAAGCATGGGAACTGCGGGAGCCGTTCTAATCTCAGGAGCTTTGAACGAGGAGCTCAAAAACCAAAGACAAATCGCTACTGTTTCTCTAGGACATTTCGAATTGAAAAATATCACAGATCCTGTTGAAGTATTTGCAATTAGCAATGATGGAATAAAAATTCCAGAGCGTTCAGAACTCAAAGGAAAACAAAATCAAGCGAGCAACACCATCGCAGTTCTTCCTTTTACAAATAGAAGTTCTAAAGAAAACAGTGAGTATTTTAGTGATGGTATGACGGAAGAAATAATAAATGCCTTATCGAAAATAAAACAATTAAAAGTAACTTCCAGAACCTCTTCTTTTTTCTTCAAAGATAAAAACATCCCTCTTACTCAGATTGGTAAAGAGCTAAACGTTTCTACTGTTCTCGAAGGTAGTGTTCGTTTGGCTGGCGACAAAGTTAGGATAACGGCTCAGTTGATTGATGTAAAGAATGATTTCCATTTTTGGTCAGAAAGTTTTGACCGATCAATGACTGATATTTTTGCCGTACAAGATGAGATTAGTCTTTTAATCGCAGATAAATTACGAGAGCATATTGGCCACTTTGATATTGAAGATCAGTTGGTTGATACTCCTGACATCCCAGTTAATACATACAAGCGTTATTTGGAAGGAAGATATTACCTGAATAAATTAGATATAAAGAATACGAAAAAAGCAATTTCGATTTTCAAAGAAGTCATCGCGGCTCAACCCAATTTTGCATTGGCTTATTTAGATGTGAATCAAGCATATACTTATATGGGAACAATGGGTTTATTACCCGCATCTGAAGCCTTTCTTAAATCAAAACCTTTCTTAGACAAGGCTTTAGAATTAAACGAGAACTTAGCAGAATCTCAGTTGAATTTATCTTGGATTAGCATGTGGCAAAACTGGGATATCGAAAGCGCTTATCGACATATAACTAAGGCCCATGAGATACGCCCATCTGATCAAATTTATCTGACCACGTCCAACCTTTTGGCAGTTGAAGGAAAATTCGATGCCGCTTTAAACTACGTTGACAAAGCATTGCAACTGGACCCTTTGTCCCCGATGAATAATCATTTCAAAGGCTTTATATTTTATCTACAAGAAAAGTTTGAAAAGGCAAGCCCCTACTTTGAGAAAAGTCTTCGATTAAAACCCGATTTACCATTTCCTCCCTTATGCATCGGATTTTCTTTATTACTTAAAGGGCAGTTCTCGGAGGCACTAGCTTACTTTCAAAACCTCCCTAATAGGGCCTCTGGATATTTGACAAAACTAGGCGGATCAACGATGGCCTATGCCGCTCTGCAAGACAGAGAGAACACAGAAAAAGGAATTGCAAAATTAGAAGCTACTTTGAAAACAAATTCTATGGGAGCTGCATTAAATTTCTTGATTCTAGTACAAACAATGAAAGGGAATCAGGAAGCTGCTATCCAACTGATTGAGCAGGGAATTTCCTATCGATTGCCTTTGATTCTGTTACTCTATACTGAGCCCATGCTCAAACCGCTGCGGTCAAATCCTCGCTTTCAGGAATTAATGCAACAGGCATTTGGAGAGAAAAAAACCTTTGATTTAAATCAAAGAAAATATAAAAAGTCTTTATTTGATAAAGAAGAACTTGAACAGTACAGAACTCAGCTTGAAGTTTTGATTACAGATAAAAAACCTTATTTGGATCCGAACTTGACACTTCGTGATCTGGCTCAGATGCTCGAAATACCTCCTAATCATTTATCTCAGTTATTGAACAAAGGTTTCAATAAGAACTTTTCAGAATACATTAATTCTCATCGATTAGAAAACTTCAAAACAATAGCAGCAGATCCGACTCAACAACATCTTACCATTCTTGCCCTTGCCTACGATAGTGGTTTTAATTCTAAAACAGTATTCAATACCTTCTTCAAAAAAGTGATGGGAATAACGCCAAAAGCATATTGGAAAAAAGTAAACTCGAAGTAGTTTTTAATACAGTCTATTTTTTTAGTTCTGAATAAGTTCTGATTTTCCAATCCGAACGATTCCCCCTTCTTCTTGATCTACCTTTGAAGTATCAATAGCGTTGAAAAAATCAACTTATTTATTCTTTAAATAAAAAATCAAGAAATGACTGACCAAAAAATGAAAGCCATTATTTGCACCAATTACGGTTCACCAGATGTACTCCAACTTCAAGAGATAAAAAGACCTAAGCCAAAAGACGATGAAGTCTTAGTAAGAATTTATGCATCCTCGATAACTACTGCGGAGACGATGATGCGAACAGGCTATCCACTTATCGGTAGACTTTTCACGGGACTTACCAAACCTAAAAACGCGATACCAGGAACTGGCTTTGCGGGTAAGATTGAAGCTGTTGGAAGCAATGTAAAAACCTTTAAGAAAGGAGATTCTGTTTTCGGGGAATCGCTCGAAAGTTTTGGTACTTATGCGGAGTATGTATGCATTAATGAAGCAGGAATTTTATCACTTAAGCCAGAGAACGTAAGTTTTGAAGAAGCTGCTGTTGTTGGTGACGGATCAATTACTTCTATGAATTTCCTCAAAGAGGTAGCTAAGATTCAAAAAGGACAAAGCGTCCTCATCAACGGTGCTTCAGGGAGCTTGGGTACTGCTGCTGTACAAATAGCAAAACACTTTGGGGCTGAAGTTACTGGAGTCTGTAGTACTTCAAATTTAGAAATGGTTAAATCATTAGGTGCTGATAATGTTATAGATTACTCCATTGAAGACTTTACAAAAATAGAAAAGACCTATGATATCATTTATGATACCGTAGGAAAAAGTTCTTTTACAAAATGTAAGCCCCTACTTTCCAAGAATGGAATTTATATGTCGCCGGTACTCGGGTTTCCGTTACTTTTTCAAATGATAAAAACTTCGATAATGGGTAGTAAAAAAGCATTGTTTTCAGCTACCGGTACGCTTTCTACTGAAAAGATAAAAAGTTTACTCCAGGAGATAAAACTACTAATGGAAACAGCTCAGTTAAAGTCTGTTATTGATAAACGTTATTCCCTGGCACAGGTATCTGATGCCCATCGGTATATTGATCGAGGACATAAAAGAGGAAATGTTGTTATTGATTTTAATAATTGAGTATTCGATTTTGAGTTAAACCTTATGTTCTGAGAAAACACCTCTTCTGTATTAAAACAAAGAGTATACATTTCTAAAACAGAATAAAATAAGAATACAAAAACAGGCTTTGAGTTTAATAACCCAAAGCCTGTTAATAATAATAAATGAAAAAACTTACTTTTTATTTTGTAAAATAAGCAACGGAAGATCACTGTGAAAAGCCTGTTTAGAAGTTACGCTCTTACCGAACAGATTTGCCCAGAAGTTGCGTTTTCGACGAATCAAGCAAATTAAGTCCGCTTGTTTTTTTTCTCCAAAATTTCGAATACGTGCGTTGATGCCTTCCTTCTCTTTACCGTAGTCGTAGGTAACATTACAATCGGTCATTTCATTTAAAATGCCTAAATTCTCAGCTAAGTCCTCCACTTTTTCCTCCGCCTTTCCGAAGTGATAAACTTCTAGTTTAGCTCCAGTTTTTTTAACTAGTTCACTTAAAGGTTCAATTATTCCGGGGTCTTTTATCAAGTCATCTGAGAGTGATAAAACCACTGTTTTGAGAGAACGATAATTACATCCGACGGGAACAACTATGGTAGGAACTTCCGCTGCTGCAATAACTCTATTGGCAACACTACCAATAAAAATCTCAGTCAATCCACTAGCCCCTTTTGTTCCCATGATGATCAGATCATAGTCTTTACCTTTAGCGGTTTCTATGATTTCATTAGCAGCTTGTCCTTTTGCAATCAAGGTATCGATTGGCACATCAGGAGCAATTTTCTTCGCATCACTCAGTATGTTTCTCATTTCAATTTGAGCCTCCTCTTCTAAAATTTTCCTTACAGACGACATTATATTGCCCGGCTGTTGTTTATCGAAAGAATAGATTAGTGTTACAGAGATACCGAATTCTTTAGCGAGTTGGAGGCCGTACTCCATTGCACTTAATGAGTTGCTGGAAAAATCGACAGGGATGAGTATTTTTTTCATGTTGTTTTTATTGTGCTGTAAATTTGGGAAGATTCAGCGAAATAGTTGAAGATGATTTGTCAGTGGAAGGAGTGATTTTCGTCACTATGGAGAGGCGGACCTATTTCTTTAAGTACGTGCTTAGACATACTTAAACAGGCGAAACTCAACTATCGTAAAATTTGTACTAGCCTAGATTAATAGCGAAGTAAAAGGAAAGGTTGAAAAACTTGAGGATCGTTTTCAAAACATCATTGATATGATGAACCAGTAGGTTTTTGAAATATTTCTTTACGTTTATATTTTTTTCAGAGATGAAAAGACAACAACAGCAGTATCAAAAGAACACACTCAAAGAAGCCTGCAAACTATAGTGCTTAGAGGCTGGCTCTATTTCCAAACCAGTGATAGTGGCCCTTCTTTCAAATTCTGTTAGACTACGAGCATAGCGTAACTCAATCAGAAAACGATCTGAACGATACCCTATGCCTACGATCCATCCAGAGTCAAATTTTTCAAAATTGTCTTTACCTGCCTCATAATCATCTCTTGAAATATCTGGATCATTTTCATAAACCACTTTTGTATTAGTGAGCATAGAACCTTGAACACCAGCATGAAAATTTAGACCATTATCGAAGGGCTGCAATACAAAGGATAAAGGGATCTGCACATAGTCCATACTAACTTCGACATCTCTTCCTAACTGCGTATAATCTGCTCCTTTCCTAACGTAGAGCATCTCCGGTCGTAAAGCAAGAGTTTTTGTAAGATTCAAGTTATAAACTACACCTAGCTGAAATCCCTTCTTCGATTCTAAGTCTTCGATGTCCTCATTATCGGTTGCAATATTGGATTTATTTATTCCCGCCTTTATACCAAATTGGGCATTAGCCGAGGAGAATATAAATAGTAGCGCAAGAACTGATAGTAGATTTTTCATATTCACTGATTTGATGATGAGAACTTCAACCGCAAAATAGGGCTAGTTATTTTTGTTCACAAAGAAAAATTTTGTCTTTCTAAAATTTAGTCTGAATTAAGACACTGGTTTTCCAACCCCCATCCCTATTGCAAGCTTTAGAAAAGCAGTAATAAAAAGCAACATAAATGGATAGGTCCAATTACCTGTAAAATCAAATATGCTTCCGAAAATAATAGGGCCTGTACCTGCTACCAAATATCCAATGGACTGCGCCATCCCGGAGAGTTCCGTAGCTGATTCTACATCCTTAGAACGAAAAACGATAAAAAGCAAAGATAATCCAAAGCTTCCACCCAAGACAAACCCTAAGAGAGAAACCCAAATGGCAATCCCTCCTAACTGAGGAAAAAGTAATCCAATCAGACTAATAACTTCTAATAAAATTAAAAAGAATACGATACTGCGTTGGTCTTTTTTCTTTCCAGCTATTATTGGAATAAGCAGTGATCCTAAGATACCAATTGCTTGCGAAAGAGAAAGCATCCATCCTGAGAAGGAAGCATCATAGCCCCTACTTTGAAGAATAGAAGGCAGCCAAGCTAAAACGACGTAGAACGTTAAGGACTGAAAGCCCATGAATAAAGCAACTTGCCAAGCCTCTCTTGAAGCACCTAGCCTTTTCATTGCTTGTAAATAGCTGCGGCTAGAAGATGACTTTTTTAATCTGAATAATTGGGGGAACCAAATCAATAAGGCAATCAATGACAAGATGGCCCATACGCCAAGCGAGCCTCGCCACCCTAACCCTAAGTCGTTTGCTAATGGTACACTCACACCAGCTGCCAGTGCCGCTCCAGCGCCCATCATACTGGAATACAAACTCGTTATTAATCCTGAATTCGATTCAAAATTTCTTTTAGTTAAACTAGGTAACAATACATTTCCGAATGCAATCGCAATACCTGACAATAGTGTCCCAAGAAATAATGCAGGAACCCATGCAATGGATCGTATGGCAATTCCGATGGTTAATAAAATCAGTGCGCCAAACAAAGTGCCTCCAATTCCAAATCGTCTGGTGAACAATGGGGTCAAGGTGGAAATAACTCCAAAGGCAATTAGAGGCAAAGATGTAAGCAGCCCTAAAAGGCCATTGGATAATCCAGTCGCTAGCCGTATGTCTTCAATCAGAGGACCTACGCTCGCGAGGGCTGGCCGTAAATTGATAGCGATGAAAAGTATTCCTACAATTAGTAAAAAGTTACTGGATTTTTTTCGATTGGCAGTTGTATTTTTTCCCATCATTCTTACTAACGCTCTTAAGTACATGGACAAAATAATCAATATTGGAATTTCATAACCAAATTTACGTATCCAACAATTATTTATTAATAATGATCAAGTCATTTAATATTTACCTAAAATAATAAATAACGCTAATAAAAATTAATTTAAGTAAGTGAACAGAATTATTTTAACAAAAAATGGAATTGGATTTTGGATATGAATGAGCCTGTCCGGCGGCCAGACGGGGCATAAAACGTAGGCGATGCCTTAGCATCGGCGAGCCTGTCTACTCGAC
>JBGCDT010000402.1:0-15381 GCA_045105695.1 Saprospiraceae bacterium
CCAGAGCATCCAAAACGAGTGGTTCTTTCTGCACATTGGGATACCAGACACATTGCCGACGCTGACGAAAATCCTGATAATCGGGACAAACCAATCCTTGGAGCAGATGACGGAGGTAGCGGTGTAGGAGTATTGTTAGAAATTGCCAGACAGGTAAGGTTGAATCCAATTGACATGGGAATTGACATCGTACTTTTTGATGCAGAAGATCATGGAGATAACAGAGAAGGTATAGATGATCCAATGAGCTGGTGTAAAGGCGCACAGCATTGGGCGAAGAATCCACACGTTCCAAATTACAATCCACAGTTCGGTATTCTACTGGACATGGTCGGCGGAAAAGATGCACGTTTTACGAAGGAAGGTGTCTCCATGCACTTTGCTCCAACCATCATGGATAAAGTCTGGAAGCTGGGCCAAGACATGGGCTATGGAAAATACTTTGATAATAAAAGAACTTACCCGCTGACAGATGATCATCGCTTTGTAAATGAGCTGAGCAACATCAGAATGATTGATATCATCAATAGACCAACAGATACTACATTTGTATCTCACTGGCATACCCAACAAGACAACATGGATGGTATTGATAAGGAGACCTTGCATGCAGTTGGACAAACAGTGTTAGCAGTTTGTTATCGTCATTCGGACGGAAGTTTTTAGATTTATAGAACAACAAGCTAAACCTAAATCATGAAAAGCGAAGAGCAAATACAAAATTTCATTGACGGAGAATTATTACCACCAACCTCTGGTCAGTATTTTGACAACTACAATCCATCTACTGGAAAAGTCTATTCACAAATACCTGACAGCGATGCTGAAGATGTACAACTCGCAGTAACAGCAGCAGAACGTGCTTTTCCAGAGTGGTCAAAAACAGATGTAGATACTCGCTTCCGCATTCTAACTAAGCTGGCTGATATCATAGAAAAAAATCTCGAAGCCTTTGCAATGGCAGAATCTATAGATTCAGGAAAACCAATCAGAACGTCTACGATAATCGACATACCAAGAGCACATCAAAATATTCGATTTTTTGCAACGGCCATATTGCATTTTGCATCTGAGTCACATAAAATGTCTGGAGCGATCAATTTTACTTTGCGACAGCCCATTGGAATTGTTGGTTGTATCTCTCCCTGGAATTTACCCTTGTATTTATTCACCTGGAAAATAGCACCTGCACTAGCGGCAGGTAATTGCGTGATCGCAAAACCTTCAGAGGTTACGCCAATGACTGCCTTTTTACTTAGCAAGGCTTGCGAAGAAGCTGGTTTACCGAAAGGCGTACTAAACATCATTCATGGCTATGGACCAAAAGCAGGGCAGGCCATCGTAGAGCATCCAAAGATCAAAGCGATTTCCTTTACCGGAGGAACAAATACTGGGAAGCATATTATTAAGACCGCAGGACCGATGTTCAAAAAGTTGTCTTTAGAGCTGGGTGGAAAAAATCCTAACATTATATTTGCGGATTGTGATTTTGATAAAATGATTAGGGGAACCATTCGTTCTTCTTTTACGAACAATGGCCAAGTTTGCTTATGTGGATCTCGAATTTATGTAGAGCGTTCGATTTACGAGAAGTTCAAAACAGCATTTTTAGAAAAAACGAAAAAGCTAAGCGTTGGTCATCCGCTGTCTAAAGAAACCAGACAAGGAGCTATGGTCTCTAAAGGACATATGGAAAAAGTGCTCGGCTATATCGAACTGGCAAAAGAAGAAGGAGGAACGATACTCCACGGAGGGAATCAAATTCACCTTGAGGGAGAACTAGCAGATGGCTACTATTTGGAACCAACGGTTATTGAGGGTTTGTCTTCAGATTGTAGAACGAACCAAGAAGAAATCTTCGGACCAGTAGTGACTATTACTCCTTTTGATACAGAAGAAGAAGTAGTCGCTTACGCAAATGGGACAGTCTATGGTTTGTCTTCCACCATTTGGACGCAAAATATAAACCGAGCGAATCGAATTGCAGAACAATTGCAAGCAGGAATCGTATGGATTAATTGCTGGCTGATGCGTGACCTTAGAACTCCTTTTGGAGGTGTGAAAAACTCTGGGGTTGGACGGGAAGGAGGATTGGAAGCCTTGCGGTTTTTTACGGAGACGAAGAATGTTTGTATTAGTTACTAGTAGATTTTGTTTTGAAGCGGAACGCGGATGAAGCTGATTTTACGGATTTGCACAGATTGAAAAAATTATAACACATAAAAACTTTTCCTTGAAAATATCAACCCTCATACTAATATTCTTTCTTCTTTTTTCTACAAACGAAGTTCCTTCTAACAATACTCCTACATCTACTGCCTCCAAATCCCTTCAAGCGGAAACCGATTGGGTAAACGAGCAGTTCGATCAAATGTCCGAAGCAGAACGACTAGGACAACTCTTCATGATCAGAGCACATTCTGACTTAGGGCCTGACCACATCGCCAAGGTGAAAAACCAAATTAAAAAATACCATGTGGGAAGCTTATGCTTTTTTCAAGGGACGCCAGAAAAGCAAGCGGAGTTAACCAACGAGTATCAGCAACTTTCTCTAAGAGTACCACTTATGATCGCAATGGATGCAGAATGGGGACTTGGAATGCGATTGAAAAAAAGCACCATCAGTTTTCCTTATCACCTGACGATGGGAGCCATTCAGGACAACCGGCTGATCTATAATTTTGGAAGAGAGGTTGCGCGTCAGTGCCGCCGACTAGGAGTTCATATCAATTTCGCTCCAGTAGCCGATGTCAATAACAATCCAGAGAATCCAGTTATCAATACCCGCTCTTTCGGCGAAGACCGTTATAATGTAGCGGTCAAAAGTTATATGTATACACAAGGCATGCAGGACGGTAATTTGATGGCTTGCGCCAAACATTTCCCAGGTCATGGAGATACAGATACGGACTCCCATTATGATTTACCTGTGATAGACCACGATAGGAATAGATTGGATAGCATTGAGTTGTTTCCTTTCAAAGTATTGGCTGAGCATGGCATTCAGAGTATGATGGTAGCTCACATGCAGGTGAACAGTATTGACGATACTAAGAACTTACCTACAACGCTTTCTACAAAAGCGGTAAATGATTTATTGAAAAATAAAATGGGTTTTGAAGGCCTGATCTTTACGGATGGTTTAGGAATGAAGGGAGTGACCAAGCATCACAAAATTGGCGAAGTAGAAGCAAAAGCATTAGTAGCTGGAAATGATATTTTATTATTGCCACAAGATGTTGGAGCTGCGGTAGAAGCCATTCAAAGATTTGTAGCGGAAGGAAAACTAAAACAATCACAATTAGATAACAGTATCAAGAAAGTGCTTCGCGCAAAATACCGACTTGGTTTAACGGAGCCTCAAAGCGTAGCCGTAAAAAATATCAGAGCTGACCTCAACAACACAAAAGCAAAACTGCTTAATAAAAAGCTGATTCAAAATGCACTTACTTTAGCCCGCGATAAAAATAATGTCATTCCTTTCAAAGAAATTGCTAACCTGACTGACTTGCGCCAGCAGACAGGCAATACAATTACAGCGCTATCCTTAGGTTCGGAAACAAAAACCGAATTCCAAAGAAGCTTAAGTAAAATGGCTCCAGTAGACTTTGCAAACGCTGGTAAAAAAATCTCTGGTTCTAAAATCAAAAGCTTGGTCGAAAAACTGAAAGACAAAAAAGCAGTTATCATTGGCTTGCATGATATGAGTAGTTATTCCAGTAAAGGATTTGGAATAACCGCTAGTCAAAGAGAGCTCATCAGACTGCTTAGCAAAGAAACAGAAGTTGTGCTCACCGTTTTCGGAAACCCGTATGCATTAAAATATTTCGATAATGTAAACACCGTGTTAGTAGCTTACAGCGAAGATGAACTTTCACAGGATGCTGCTGCTCAAGCACTCTTTGGAGTCTTTCCAATCAGAGGCAAACTTCCGGTGACGGCTACGTCCAAAAGTAAATTCAACCAGGGCAAAATGACTACCGCTACTTTCCGCTTGGGCTATGCACAACCTGAAAGTGTAGGTCTAAACGAAAGAATATTAGAACTAGGTATAGACTCCTTGGCAGAACTAGCCATTAAAGAAAAAGCAACACCAGGTTGCGTCGTACTCGTCGCAAAAGATGGAAAGGTTGTTTTCAATAAAGCTTACGGACATCATACCTACAGTAAAAGAACAAGGATGGAAGCGGATCACGTTTTTGACCTGGCTTCGATTACTAAGATAGCTGCAACGACAGTTTCTATAATGAAGCTGCATGAAGAAGGTCGCATCAATGTTTACCAACCGATCAGCGAATATCTTCCTGAACTGAAAGGAACCAATAAAGCAGATTTGACCATATATGATATTATGGCTCATAGGGCAGGACTTAAAGGATGGATTCCTTTTTATGAACAAACGGTTACGACTAAGAAAAAACCTTCTCCGGCATTCTACAGCAAAAATAGAAGTTCAAAATTCAATACGCCTGTAACGGAGCGACTCTTTATGCTCAGTAGCTTTGAGGATGATATGCGTCAGCAAATTAGGGAATCGGAATTACGAGCTAGTCGTGACTATAAATATAGTGACTTGGGTTTTTATATGCTGGCAGATTTAGTCCAACGCATTAGTGGTCAGTCAATAAATGATTTTGTAGCAATGAATTTTTATAACCCAATGGGACTTAAAGATATAACTTATCTGCCTAGAGAAAAATTCGGGACTACTGATATTGTACCTACAGAAGAGGATAAGTACTTCAGAAGACAGCGCATTCAAGGGAATGTCCATGATATGGGAGCGGCAATGCTTGGAGGAGTGAGTGGACACGCTGGGTTGTTTTCAACTTCAACAGACTTAGCTGCTGTTATGCAAATGCTTCTGAATGATGGTTACTATGGTGGTCGACAATATTTACAATCAAGCACAGTACGTACCTTTATTAACAGACATGCTGATTGTACTCGAAGAGGAATTGGTTTCGACCTAAAGGAGCTGAACGAAAACAAAAGTCAGAACATGTGCCCTGAAGCTTCTATAAATACTTTCGGTCATTTGGGCTTTACAGGGACAAGTACATGGGCAGATCCAGATAGTAATTTAATCTTTGTATTTTTGTCGAATCGGACCTATCCGAGTATGCACAATTACAAATTAAATAAGATAGATATTCGGCCACGCATGCAATCAGTTGCGTACAAAGCCATGGAATAAAATACACTATGAACCTACCGCTGAAAATAGCGAGACGTTATCTTTTTGCTAAAAAATCCACTAACGCCATAAATATCATCTCCGGTATTTCTGTCTTTGGTATTAGTGTAGGTACAGCAGCATTGATCTTAGTACTTTCTGTTTTTAATGGTTTTGAAGAATTGATCTCTGGACTTTTCAGTAGTTTCAATCCAGATATAAAAGTACTGCCTGCTGATAGCAAAATCTTTCGACCGGAAGAAACTGATATTCAAAAACTAAAAGAAATAGACGGCGTTTTATTCGTTTCTTCTACATTGGAGGAAGTTGCTTTTTTTGAATATAAAGGCAGTCAGGATTTTGGAATACTCAAAGGAGTAGATCAATACTTCGACGAAGTAACGGGCATAGATTCTACTCTGCGTGAAGGACGATATGTACTCGATCAGAACGACCGTTCAATGGCGGTTATGGGTGTTGTCATGCGCAACAACCTTTCGGTAAATATCGAAGATGAGTTCGCTTCACTAAATGTCTACATGGCCAAACGAAAGAAAACCGCCTTCGGACAACCTTTCAAAAAAAGAATACTATATCCCGCAGGAACCTTTGTAATACAGCAGGATTTTGAAAGTAGGTATGTATTAGCCTCTTTAGGTTTTGTACGAGAGATATTAGGTTACCCAAATGAGTTGACCGCCTTAGAATTAAAGCTATCTCCAGAGGCTGACATAGAAAAAGTGAAAGCAGAAATTGCTACGATTTTCAATAATGAAGTCATCATAAAAGATCGCTATCAGCAAGACGAAGCTTTTCTGAAATTGATGAATATAGAGAAATGGCTGAGTTATGCGATTCTAAGTTTGACTTTGATACTGGTCGCTTTCAATATGATAGGCGCGCTATGGATGATCGTTATGGATAAACAAAAGGATATTGCTATTTTGAAATCCATGGGAGCTGTGGATCGTACGATTCGTAATGTGTTTCTGAATGAGGGATTATTGTTAAGTTTAATGGGTTTGATAATTGGTTTTACCATAGCCATTGTATTATATGCCAGCCAGAAGATGTTTGGACTAGTGCCGATACCTTCTGGTTTTGTGGTAGAAGCCTATCCGATAAGTATTCGTTTGTTTGATTTTATAGTCGTTGCTTTGACGGTGATTACTATTGGTTTCTTGGCTTCGATTCCACCGGCGTTGAGAGCAGCGCGGGTATCAGCTTTGATTCGGGAAGATTAGTAGTTTTACTAGGCGCAAAGTTATATTGTTTTAGGATTTAAAAATCTTCGATCAAAATAAATCGTACCTAAGAATTGAGCGCAGTTAAAAGTTAATAGTGAACAGTTAATAGTTTAAAAAACATGCAAGATTGGAAACTAGATTTTGAGTGGTTACGTATCCGTCACTTAGTGAAGGATCAACTGGGCAGGCCAACACTTCCTGATGTTAATGCACTTCTGTTTTTAATAGGTATGCAAGAACTGGGACGATGGAAAGAATCTTTTACGAAAGAAGAGAAACAAGACTTGATGCACATTGCCGTTTGTCGATTATTGAGCGAAGATGGGTATTACGTATTCAAAGGTCGTGATGCAGATGGTTGGCCGCATTATGAAGAACTAGAGCCATTGACAATTACTGGAGCAGAACAACAAGAGCAGCTACTTAAAGAAAAAATGATTCACTACTTTGATGATTTGCAAAAGGAATGGAAAGCGGTCAGTGGAGAAGAAGAATGATTTTATAACAATACAATTACAACTTCATTAGAGTTTATGTCTGAAGATTTTGTAAAGGAATCAAATAGAGATTTTTAAATTAACCGATGAACGCACGGAATCTAATAGCCTTAGCTATTAAGGTGAGTACGTGAAGAGAGTTGGTTTGAAAAGATCATTTGAGCTCAATACAAAATCTCTAGTCATAAACTCTATTAATAAAATTTGATTTAAAAAACTTTATATGAAAAATAGATTATTACTTTTTTCGCTTACGATACTATTTGCGTTAAGCTCCTGCAACCAAAAAGAAAAGCATGAGCACATCGAAATCACTACAGACTTTGGTGTGATGAAAGTGAAATTGTACAACACTACTCCTCAGCATCGTGATAACATGGTCAAACTAGCTGGAGAAGGGTTTTACGAAGATTTGTTATTTCATAGAATTGTTCCGCAGTTTATGATTCAGGGTGGAGATCCAGAATCTAAAGGCGCTCCTTCAACAAAACCCCTTGGAAATGGTGGTCCGGGATATAGAATTCCAGAGGAAATAGCTGCTCCTCACATCAAAGGTGCGTTGGCTGCTGCGCGTACACAAAACCCTCAGAAGGAATCCTCCGGAAGTCAATTCTATATTGTACAGGGGAAAAAAGTATCAGATGCAGAACTAGATGCTGTAGAAAGAAGAAAAAAAATAAAGTACAGTCCTGAACAAAGAAAACTCTATAAAGAACTAGGCGGAGCACCGCATCTTGATATGGACTATACAGTCTATGGTGAAGTTGTAGAGGGCATGGATGTAATTGATAAGATAGGAGGAGTACCTGTTAACGGACAACGTCCTGTAAATGACGTAAAGATGAACGTTAAGCTGCTGGAAAAAGAGTAAAAATTATTTACTTCGTTAATTGAAATTAAAATATTTACGTGAACATGAAATTAATAATTAGAAATATAATTCCTGTTTTGTGCTTAGCATTGTTATTTGGTTGTAATCGGCCAACGGCTAAGTTCGCTTATGGTGAAAAAGAACTGGTAGCACCTGTAGAAGTTGCTTTTGAAAATAAATCTGAAAAGGCAGAAACTTACAAATGGACCTTTGGAGATGGAACAACTTCTGAAGAAGAAACACCAACTCACAAGTATACTTCTTCTGGCAATTATACAGTAGAGCTAACTGCTACAAAAGGTAAAAAGAGCAGTACTATAAAGAAACAAGTTGTTGTCGATGCGCCTTTACAATGTTTGGTCGAGATGGAAACGACCTTTGGTAACATGACCATTCTACTCTACAATGAGACGCCAGGACACAGAGATAACTTTCTGAAATTAGTGGAAAAAGGATTCTACGATGACTTACTTTTTCATCGAGTGATAAACGGTTTTATGGTTCAGGGTGGAGATCCAGAATCTAAAGATGCTCCTGCGAAAAAGCGTTTGGGATCAGGTGGACCTGGTTATCAAATTCCGGCAGAGTTTGTTGATTCCTTAGTTCACGTCAAAGGAGCATTAGCTGCAGCTAGAACTTCCAACCCACAAAAGAAATCTTCAGGAAGTCAATTCTACATTGTACATGGTAAGCCGCTCTCTGCAAAACAACTAGATTTGGTAGAAGCTAGAAAGGACTTACACTACAGTGAAGAACAACGCAATATTTTTACGACGCAGGGGGGAGCGCCTCATTTAGATAAAGAGTACACTGTATTTGGACAGGTGATAGAAGGCCTTGATGTATTGGACAAAATAGCGACGACAAAAACAGCTCCGGGAGACCGTCCTGTTCAAGATATAAAAATGAAAATCAAAGCGATTAAGTAATTATGAGTAAAAGAGAAATATTAGGAATAGACATTGGTGGCACTGGGATTAAAGGAGCTATTGTAGATATTAAGAAAGGAAAGTTTCTTTCCGAGAAAATACGAATTCTAACGCCTAAACCAGCGACACCAGAAGCAGTAGCAGAGGTGTTTGCTTTAGTTGCGAAAGAATTAAAATATACAGGTGTTATAGGCTGTGGTTTTCCAGCAATCATAAAAAACGGCGTTGCGCTCTCCGCAGCTAATGTAGATGAACAGTGGATCGGTACAGATGCAAAAGCATTGTTAGGAAAAGCTACTGGGCAGGACGTTTATGTTGCAAATGATGCTGACCTAGCTGGCTTAGCTGAAATGGCCTATGGCGTTGGCGCTCAAGCAAAATATCAAAAGGGAACGGTTCTGATGATTACCATAGGCACTGGTTTAGGCTCTGCGCTTTTTCGCGAAGGGGTTCTAGTTCCAAATACAGAGTTGGGGCATGTCCAAATGAACGGAATGATTGCAGAGCGCTATGCTTCAAATGTAGCGAGAACTCGGGAAGAGTTGTCTTGGAAAGTTTGGGGGAAACGTCTTAACGCTTACTTGGTAGAAATTAATAAGTTGTTTTCACCAGACGCGATTTTCTTAGGTGGTGGAGGTAGTAAATATTTTGATAAGATCGAAAATCAAATTAAGGTTGATACAGAAGTGATTCCAGCTAAGCTAGGAAATAAAGCAGGGATCATAGGTGCTGCGGTTTTGGCAAAACAAAAAAGTAAGTCTTAAATACGTATCAAAAAAAACCACAGCGGCACAAAGTAACTTTTACTCTGCGCCGCTGTGGTAAGTGTGGATACTATTTTATTTAATGACTTAGTTCTTACTCCAAGAAGTTCCATCTTTTCCATCCTTCACAACGATATCCAATTCTTTCAGCGTGTCTCTGATTTTGTCAGAAGTCCCCCAGTCTTTATTGGTTCGGGCATCTTGTCTGATTTCTAAAATCAAGTCCATTAGGCCATTTGCAATACCATTGTTATTTCCTCCTTCTGCTGTCTCGTCTGTTAAGCCCATGATACTATAAATAAAATCTTGGAAAGTAGATTTCATTCTATCCAAAGTCGTGGAAGACAAATCGCTCATAGATAAGTGACCTTCTTTCAAACCATTTACTTTAGTTACCATTTCAAATAAACGAGCCAGAGCCATTGGCGTATTAAAATCGTCATTCATCTGCTGGTGCGCAGCATCTATAAGTTTGTTGATTTCAATTCCCAGCTCATTATCTTTCCCATCGCCAGAATGACTTAATCCTTGTAGAATTTTGTTGCCTTCCATCAGACGACGATAGCCTTTCTCAGCCGCCAGTAATGCTTCGTCTGTAATATCCAAGGTGCTTCGGTAATGTGATTGCAACATAAAAAAACGCAAAATCATCGGACTGTAAGCCTTGCTGATGTGTTCGCTTTCGCCAGTAAATAATTGCTCAGGTGTAATGGTGTTTCCATCGCTCTTCGACATTTTCTTTCCATGCATTAAAAGCATATTCGTATGTAGCCAATAGTTCGCAGGTGCGCAACCACAAGCGCCATGGTTTTGAGCAACTTCGTTTTCATGGTGTGGAAATTTTAAATCATTGCCACCTCCGTGAATATCGAAAGTCTTACCTAAGTATTTCGTACTCATTGCAGAACATTCTAAGTGCCAACCTGGGAATCCTTCTCCCCAAGGAGAGTTCCAACGCATGATGTGCTCAGGAGAAGCTTTCATCCAAATGGCAAAATCCGCTGGATGGTTTTTCTCACTTTGGTTTTTCAATTCGCGCGTCTCCTGCAAAAGTTCATCTATGACTCTTCCAGAGAGCTTACCGTAGACGCCTGTCTTATCAGCAAACTTCGTAGTGTCAAAATAAACAGAGCCATTTTTTTCATAAGCAAAACCATTGTCCAAAATCTGTTGGACCATTTCGATCTGCTCTAGGATATGACCGGAAGCCCGGGGCTCAATGCTTGGCGAATGATTATTGAAAATGCGCATCATGTCATGGAAACCCAAAGTGTATTTTTGTACAATTTCCATGGGCTCTACCTTTTCCAAACGAGCACCTTTCAGAATTCTATCTTCTCCATCGTCTAGCAAATGTCCTACGTCAGTGATATTTCGCACATAGCGGACTTTGTAACCTAAGTACAAAAGATGTCTGTAGATCACATCGAAGCTGGTGAAGGTTCGGCAGTTACCTAAATGCACATCATTGTATACGGTAGGTCCGCAGACATACATCCCGACGTATCCTTCAGAGATGGGTTTGAAAACTTCTTTTTGCTTAGTTAAGCTATTGTGTACTGAAAGTGCTGTGTCCATAAGACAAATTATTAAGTGATGAGGAAGCAATAATCTATTGCTTAATTGGGCGCCAAAGGTACTAAAAAAAGAGAATGGAATAGGTGGACTAAATCTCCAATCAGCCAGATCTTAGAAAATGACAGGAGATTTATTTACGGAAGTAAACAGATCAATGTTTAGAAAAACAACAACAGATATTTGGAGATGAAAACATAATTAATCGTTGGACCTAAAAGCTTAGGCATTTGTGTATGAAAAGTTATTTATCGAAAGGCATTTGAAAATGAAAAAGTTCCAACAATGAAAGTTTAAAATTTGATAGGCTCAATACCTGGAAGATATTTTTCTATCCATTTTACAGGAGCTTGATTTTTTCCATTGATCCGAGTATCACAAAGGAAGAATTGATAATAGAGTTGAATATCAGAACCTACTTTTTCTATTAGCTTTTCCAATCTAGCTTTTCCATCTTCAGGGTAACGGTAGATTTCAGATAGACGCCAGCAGTAGTAAGCTTCATCATGCCATTGGATTATATTGAGCATTGGACGATCAGTACTATGAGCTTCCATAAAGCGGCGAGCAATCACGGCATGATGTGCGTTCCAGTCGCGAGGACTGCGGCCAGCGGATTCCTGATACTTAAAGGTGTCGTGAACGAAAGCGAGTAGACGAAGGCGTTCTCTGGTTTGAGCGCAGGCCGTTTCTATACGGTCAACATTGTCTAGTACATCTTTGATATGAAATAAAATCTTACCCTCTGGATGGCCGTGGCGCGGTGTTCCCCATTGGAGACCGATGCTAAATTCTGGAATCGCCAACAACTTTTTTTCGAGTGAGGATTCCGGCTTTAGTAACGCTGCTGCAGTGGTGTTTTGCAAGTGCAGGGTTTTATTCATTGTTCAAAATGGGTTGGTAAGCAATAATAAAAGATCAACTTTAGAATCTACCTTGAAAAGTTCTGACCGTACTGACCAAAGAGAGAAGATTAGGACTTTTAAAGGAGTATAAAGATTCTGAAATTATTTTTTGTGTAATGCTAAAATGAAAATTCGATTTAAATATATTCAAAAAAAGACAAAAACGATTCCAAAGAGCCATTAATTTTGTTGAGCTATTTTTAACTTCACCCACAAAAAAGTGAACTAAGACTAATACACGTACACATGAAGATAACTTTGCAATTAAAAAATAGTCGATACGAGGTAGACCTTGAAAAAGGGTTGGACATTTCTATTCCATTGGCGGACCAAGCTGATGCTGTGAATTGTTTCTATGCTCCACCTTTCAAAATAGAACCGCTGGTCGCTGGAGATTTCATCGGCTCTACAGCAGCGGGTAGTCCTGTGAACTTTAAAAATATTCACCTCAATCCTCATGGCAATGGGACACACACGGAGTGCGTAGGTCATATCGCCAAAGAAGTATTCACGATTAATCAATGTCTAAAGCAATTTCACTTTTTGACGAAACTCATTTCTATAAATCCTGAGAAGCAACCCAATGGTGATCTGATGATCACAAAAACTCAAGTCGAAGACTTACTTACAGCCAATGAATCCCCCGCTCTTATCATTCGAACACTCCCAAACGAAGCAACTAAGAAATCACGAAACTACTCTGGAACCAATCCCCCATATCTACATCACGAAGCAATTGACTACTTGGTTGGTTGTGGTGTGAAACATCTATTGATAGACTTACCTTCTGTAGATAGAGAGCAGGATGAGGGAAAGGTGTTGGCGCATCATGCTTTTTGGCAATACCCGGATACGATTGAAAAAGGGCGATTGGACTGCACGATAACAGAATTAATTTTTGTGGAGAACACTATTAAAGATGGATTTTATTTGCTAAATTTATCTATTGCCAGTTTTGAACTGGATGCCAGTCCAAGTAAACCCATTCTATATTCTTTAAACAGAGAAGCGACTACCGAGTAAGATAGTTGATTCTCTTTACGTAAATACTGTAAATGAATTATTAGAATGAGGTTCCCACAAGAGGCACATCGATCAAGTGTCTATCTTAATTTTAAAGAAATAGACTCCGCTGAGTTCCACTCCATTGTTCACTTTTTTGAGCAGAATGAGGAAGATATTCAGTTGCTTACCCTAGAGGAATATTTTGAAATGCACTTAGCCTATATCACAGCTTTGTTCGAGGTTGGGGCTTACACTAGCTTTTTAGCTTCCTGTGATGATGCCATAGAATCAGTTATTAATTTCAATATAGAAGAGTATAATGGAGAGGCTGTTTATCATTCGCTGTTATTTCGCAAAGCGATATCTCTTTATCACTTGATGAAATACGAGCAGAGTGAAAAGATACTTTGGCAATTGGCTCGAATGAGGCCAGAGAAGGAAGTAGTTTCTTTTTTAAAAAAATGTAAACGAGCGCAGCCTCCTAAGATCGTTCGAAAATCCAGAGTTGTAAGGGTACTGTTATTTATTTCAGCGGCGTTTGTGATTGCTGTTGAGTTAACGATTATAAAAAAGCTGATGCCAGAAATTGGAATGGAAACGGAGTATTTTAGGAATGGGCTTTTTATAGTTGGATGGTTGATTTTGGCTGGGAGTGGGCTTTGGTTGAGGGTTATGGTTGCTCGGGAAGTCAAAACGAAATTAAGCTTACGTAAGATTCATTAATCATATGAAAAAATACTTTCTAATAGTATTTCTTATTTGTACTATAAATCCAAGTGCATTTTGTCAAGAAAATACATTTGAATGGAATGATTCTACATTAAAAAAAAAAAAAAAAAGAGAAATAGAGTTATTGTTTGCATTTGATGGACCTTGCTCATCTAGGCCTTGCTATGCGTATGAGAAAAATGGGAAAACGCTAGATACTCTTATTTCGTTTTTGAAAATCAACCCAAGTTTAAAAATTGTGGTTGGTTATCATCAAGACCAAAGGGGGAAAGAGAAGTATAACCAAAGGCTTTCAGAGATATATGCAAAAGGGATAGTTGAAGAGTTGATTATACAAGGAGCTAATAAAGAAAGAATTACTTGGAAAGGCTATGGAGAAACAATGCCATTAATTTCTGAGTCTCAAATACGAAGAATTGAAAGGGAGGAACAACGAAAGGAGGCATATAGAAGAAATAACCGTATTGAGGTAGTTATATTGAAGAATCACTTTAATGAAATTGATAATGGTTTGAAAAAACCAAAGTATACTTTTGAAGATATTGAGCAAATAAAAAGTGAATATTTGAAGTCACTAAAACAAGCTAAATCAAGTGAAATTATAATTTACACAAAGTGGTTTATAGGAAGTTTTAACGAGCAAACATTAGAACGAGAAAGCTACAGAAATCATTTTGATATGTATGTCTTATGGAAAGACAAAAAAGGAGAATCATTTTTTTTGGAAATAGATAATTTTGACGTGAGCGAAGAAAAAAGAAAAAGGTTTAGAAAAGTATACAGATATCTTAAATCAAACTTCAGTGGAATCATTGAAGAAAAACTATTTCCAAAAACAGAGCAATTTGAGTATCAAGGAAAAATGGTTGATGTGGCAGTTCCTTTTGTTGATCATGAGCCTGAATATCAAATACAAATTTATTACGAAGGAAAAGATTTTGAATATAGGTATCGTCCATCTTGGAAATCGAATGAGGACAATCTAAAAAAGAAGCAATATCATCTAATTCGTATGCTTGAGAATGTATTTAAGGGGAAGTAAACTGCTGTTGCACTAGATGTGTAAAATTTACTTATATGGATTAAGTATGTAGAGAAATTCTATCCAAGTGTCTAAAAAAATAAGAAGACCATCAACTGCACTGAACAGCCGATGGTCTTCTTAACAAACCAAAAATTCTAACAATACTCCTACAAAAGCGCCGCTCCAAAAACTCCCGCACTATCTCCCAGCTTCGGTTTCAAAAAAGGCGTCTCCAACCGATGGTTAAAAACATGCTTCTCTACCTCCCAAACGCCATCCGTATAAAGTAAGTCTATATTACCTAATCCACCACCCAAAACGATGGCATCTGGATCGATGATGTTAATGACATTCGCCATAGCTTTTCCAAAAAACTGAATGAGTCGGTGTACGGTTTTGGTAGCAACTTCATCGTCTCCACCTCTGTGCTGCTCAATGATTTCGGAAAGACTCAGATTGACACCCATCAAATTCTCGTAATATTTTTCTAGGGCAGGACCGGAGATAACAGTTTCTACACAACCTCTTTTCCCACAGTAACAATCACCTCCGGATGCATCCAAAAAATTATGTCCCCACTCGCCAGCGATACCTTGTAGCCCTGTGATAATTTCACCATTGACGACTAAGCCGCCGCCGACACCCGTACCCATGATAAC
>JBGCDT010000403.1:0-15800 GCA_045105695.1 Saprospiraceae bacterium
CATGTTCGTTTTTATGACGCTGTTTTTCTTCAACAGCAACAATCCAGAAAGCCCTGATTTAAATTCAGTTAGACCTTGTGAAGAGTTTGCTCCGCATGTCTGCTCTTTCATCCAATCCGTCAGGTACCTGGCAGAGCGAGAAATGAGACATCATGGAATTCCTTCCAGCATCACCATTGCCCAAGCTATCTTGGAAAGTGGATATGGAACTTCTGTTCTCGCAATCGAAGGCAACAACTACTTTGGAATCAAGGGGGGATACAATCAATGTGAAATTTACTACAAGCTAGAGTATTACCGCTGCTATGATTTTGTCTCGGTATCCTTCGAAGATCACAGTGATTTTTTATTAAAGAAGGCTCCTATTCTAGCATTGATTAGAGATGGTAATATTGATCACTTGGACTGGGCGGAGACTATTCAAGAAATAGATTACGCCACTGATCCAGAGTATGCTGAAAAATTGATTGATATCATCAGAAGATATGATCTAGTCCAATTTGATATTAAAGATCAGGACATAGCATCCGAAAAAGAATAAAGAAACGTCTGGTTTTTGGTTTTTGAATCTTCCCACTACATTCATTTGTAGTGGGAATTTTAATTAATCTTCCTCCTCCAGTGCTGGCTTAATTGCATTCAACGCAAATTCTGTTTTTGTATGACTAACCAAAAGGGAATCTATTACATCGTACATTTTCAGGGCAAGTCTTTTCCTATCAAATGCTTTTGCTAAAGTAATGCAGCCCTCTTTATGTTTTTGATAAACCAGTTTATCTGAAAATAAAATATTTAGTTTTTCAAGAAAATCTATTTTGCTTTCAGGCTCAAAACACTGACCAGCATTGTAAGCCTCTACCACTGCCTTTGCTTCTCCCTCTACTCCTAACAAAATTGGTTTTTGCATAGCTGCGTTTTCAAAGATCTTAGAAGGCAATACTTTTTTGAAGGTATCTCTTTTCTTAAGCGGTATCAGAGCCACATCTTCTAAACTGAGATACCTTGGCACTTCAGATTTTGGAACACCGTCTAGCATTGTTACATTCTTCATTCTTAATTGTTCAACTTTAGACAGCAGACGACCCTTCATTGCCCCTTCTCCAACGAACAGAAAATGTATTTTATCATTTTGCAGAGATGCAGCGCAATCCAAGATGAAATCCAGATTATGTGCCATCCCATGAGTACCGACATAAGCAACAACGAATTTATTTTTCAACTGAGGGTATTGATCAAGCAGTTGCTCATCTTTATTCTTTGTTTGAAATTTATGTAAATAAACTCCATTTTTCACAACGTGTATATTTTTATTAGGTACTCCACATTTATGAATTCGCTCTTTGAAAGATTCCGTGACCACAACTACTCTATTGGCTTTTCTGTAAAGAAATAATACCAATTGATCAATCAACCTCAACAACAGACTTTCCTCCATCGCATCTACCGCTTTGATTGATTCTGGCCAAAGATCACGAACCTCTAATATCCAAGGTTTTCGTTTAAAGAAGGAAGAAAGATAACCAGCTACTGCTGTAAATAACTGCGGAGAGGTAGCAATAATAACATCAGTCTTGACAAACAAACTGGCGAAAAATGCAGTAACACAAAAACTAACGTAATCCAGAATTCTCCGAAACAACCCCCTATTCGGGGATATGAAGGACCAGACCCGAATGACCCGGATTCCATCTATGACCTCCTCCTGACGCCACTTATTTTTATAGCCTGGGTAAACTTCTCCTTTCGGATAATTGGGCACACAAGTAATCACAGTTACCTCCGCTCCTTGCTCTACCCATTCTTTACAATGTTCATAGGTTCTTGTCGCAGGGGCGTTGCTTTCGGGAGGAAAGTTGTCAGTTAGAAAAAGTATTCTCATTGAAGGTGAATTTTGTAAGTAGTAGGTTTTTAAATTGAATAACAGCCTTTGTTGATGCTACGGTTTGGTTGAATCCTCTCGCTAGAAAGTAAGGCTCCAGATGCACAGATTCGGCTCCCTCGAACTCGATGCATCCAAAATCTCCCAGTATTTTTATTTCTGATAGATTCAGCTTCCACATTGGGTGAAAATGTAAAAAGGCCATTCCGTTTTTTTCTTTAGTAATAGTATCTGTAATCACCAACGAATCTTTTCTAACAATAAAACTACGTTGATGTGTCGCACCTAGGTGATTGTAACCATTATGAATAGCCATCAATTTTTCAGAAGACTCCTCTAGCTTTGTGACTTTAGCTCTTCTCCCTACCCTGAAACCGCCCCAGACATCTGACTGTTCCTGATTATTTATCATTACCGTATTATGAGACGAGGTAGATCGTTCCAATGTCCTTCTCTGGTTTTTTTCATAAGTAGAAATACCCGTATCCACAATAAATGGACTTTGATGTAAGTGCAGGACAAAACTAAAGGTATCACTATGAGCATGACCAGGGATGTAATCCGGGCCGATGCTACCTACGTCTGCAAAAAGCTCGTAATAAGTTGTTTCAAATTTTCGATAACCACAATCCTTAAGTATCTTTTGTTTGGGTCTAATCCCTAAACGACTTGCGTATTCTAGCAATGCTTGTGGCTCTGGAGCAACTCCTGAGATACTATCATTTAGATTCGGTAAATCACCACTTTTAAGCATCATTTGTTGGAGCCAACCAAGCATTATCTCCGCTTTTTCATTGAACAATAATAACAACTCTTTGTAGGCTTCGCTACTGTTTTGCGAAAGCAAGTTTATCGCATCCAAAACCCTATACAGCATGATCTGATGATACATCGGACTTAGCTCAAAGTGGCTGCCATCTGCTAAAATCTGCTCTTGTAATTGTATTGTTAGAATTTTATTCGCTTGCGCAAAAAGATTTTCATCGTTAAAGTAAACGCCTCCAAACAATAAGCTAAAGCCATTTTCCAAAAGGTGATTACCCAATAGATGATATTCAGGTCGCAGACTCAATCTTTGTAATTGTTCATACAAGGATTCATTAATCAGTTTGTCATCTATATTGTGTTTTATTAGAAACTTAATCCAAAATATAACCCTCAGCGAAATGGGAAAAGGTTCCAGTCCGTCTTTACTGTTATTAATATTATTTATAAAATCATGGATCAATCCAAGTCCCTCATGTTTAGACAAACCAGGCTGATCTAAAAACTCAAAATAATTTAGGTTGTAAGTCCAAAGCTTTCCATATGCTGAGCAATTCCAGTCAATTCCATTTTCAAAATGATGCTTAATATTCAAAAAATCAAAGCTATCATTTCCCAACCAAAAAACTCGCAAAGGGATAGATTCCAGCAGTTGTAAGTCTTTTGTTAGAATTTCCGTTTTTAATTTTTGAAATGTGGTAGAAGACGGACTGAGTTTATACCACAAGCGGTATTTGATCTGCGTCCATTGCAGAAATCTCAGGGTATGATAATATCTTGACACCAGACTAAGCATTCGCAGAAGGTCTAGGTTCTGGTTTTTCTAAGGGAGATGCAGAGAATGCCTTTAGCAGTTCGTCTACAATTCTTGTAGCTGCTTTACCATCCCAAAGTGGAGGTATCACCGCATCAGCTTTTGATTTGTAAAAGCATTGTTGGAATTGTTCCAGAATTTGATCGACGTCTAATTCTGGAATCAATACATTTGTACCAATGGTTATCGTAATTGGTCTTTCTGTAGAATCCCGAACTGTCAGACAAGGAACTTTCAGATACGTAGATTCTTCCTGAATTCCTCCCGAGTCCGTGATGATAAGACCACTATTACTCATTAGATTAAGGAACTCCAAGTATCCTTGTGGCTTTAAGACGATAAGATTTGGAATAGCCTTTAGTTGTTCTTGCAAGTTAAACTTTTTGATGTTCTTCTCCGTTCGAGGATGCATTGAAAAAACAACTTTCATGGTCTGCCCCACTCTTTCAAATACACTAAGTATTTTCTTGATTTTATCTGGATGGTCCACATTAGAAGGGCGGTGCATGGTTGTTAAAACAAATTTGCCTTTTTCTAGATCTAGTTTTTCCAATAATGGTAATTGCAACGCCTTTTCTTGGTAATAGCAGAGAGAGTCAATCATGACATTTCCAGTAAAGAAAACTTTCTCATCAGGTACTCCTTCTTGCTTCAGGTGCTTCATTCCACTTTCCTCCGTGACAAACATATAATCAGAAATACTGTCCGTAAGTATGCGGTTGATTTCTTCTGGCATTTTTCGATCACCACTACGAAGACCAGCTTCCACATGAGCCAATTTTATATTTAGTTTTTTGGTAACCAATGCACAAGCTAGTGTAGAATTGACATCTCCAACAACGAGTACCAAGTCTGGTTTTTCGTGCAGAACAATTTCCTCAAAGGCGACCATAATCTTAGCCGTAATTACTGCATGAGAACCACTTCCGACACCCAAATAATAATCAGGTTCTGGCAATTCCAGTTGGTTGAAAAAGATGAAGCTCATGCGTTCATCATAGTGCTGACCAGTGTGAATCACTTTGGACGTAATCTCCGGATGCTGTTGAAAGGCGCGATGGAGCGGAGCCACTTTCATAAAGTTGGGTCTGGCCCCAACGATACTTAATACTTTCATAGTTGTTTGTTTCTGTGTGGGTATAGGTAGTATATACGTTAGCTATATTTGCTTTGGATTTCCTAAGTTATTTATTCATAAGGTATGAAAAGAATCTTTTTGATTGTTTTTAAGAGATTGAAAATATTTCTATGAAGATGTTTAAGTATTTAATATACGGCTTCAAACAAAGTCCTGCATATTGATTCCCTCTCTAAGAATTTTCGCTGGTATGCCTCCAACAATGCTATGGTCTGCTACATCTTTTATGACGACTGCATTTGGCGCAATGACAACTTGATTGCCTACTTTTATCGGTCCCAATACTCTAGCGCCGGCTGCGATGTACACGTGGTTACCTATCACGGGAACCTTTGGGTTTTTTGATCTTCCTCCGATGGTAATCCCTTGTCCTATGACGCAGTTCTCACCAATCACAGCATCCTGATGAATGACAACTCCAATTCCTGAATGGCCGAAGACCGTCCCTTTTCCAATACGAACACTACTGGGAATATCACTATTGTATAACAAAAAAATAAGAAAGCGGAAGAGCCTTGGCAACACTGGAATCTTCGCCTTGTACAGCCGGTGACTGATGCGGTGGACTTTAATCAGATTCATGAGTATTGTTTTTTGTAGTTTCATTTTTCACTCCCGTAAACACTTTGTTAGCGAAAAATATTCTTTGATAAAGTGATCTAAAAATAGCCTTAGAGAACAAACTCTGTATTAATACTCTTATAAATGTATCTATTCGACTAAGTAAAGAAATATTAATTTCTACTAATTCTTTATCAACCATCCCCGTTCGCTTACTTCGAAAAAGTTGTTTAAAATTATCTTTCATCTGAAGGTAAAATCTGCGGCCTACAGAGAGGTATTTAAAACTTAGTTGCTCCTTAGAAATCGCTAACTCATAGCCCAATTCCTTTAAAAGAGGCCCTTGAATATTTTCAATAATTCTAGTTTCCCTGTCCGTAAGTTGTTGCTTCCATTTATCAATTTTAGAAATATCAAAAAAGCTTTTCACATAACTTTCTTCTTTTTGTAGCTGCTGATCTTCCAAATCAAGCATACTGGCATTATATGGAATTTGAAGAAAAGAACAAATGGCTCTTACTTCCTTCTCTGGCTCCCTTAGCAAATTTTCGTAATGAACAAACTTGTACTGCTCCTTACCTATCAACTGCTGATTTACTAAAGCTTGTATGTTTCCATCCACCCACAATTGCGCACTCAGGGCTAGACTCTGATAAGCTCTGGTAGACATACTGTAAGCGTTTGCTCTTCCATCCCGGATGATGTGAATGAATTTTGCCTCTGGAATTAGCTTTAACAAATCATTGATAAAATGCTGTCCATTTGGCGCTTTATCTCCCCATATTACTTTCCCTTCCGTCTTCAACTTTTTTTCGATAGAACCTTTTATCAACTCTCGTACATTGTCATAAGTTGCTAAATGCTCCAGATCAATAAGCTCTTTCAAACGCCCCTGAAGGTCGTTTTCAATCAACCATTTAATAAACTCTTTACGGTTGTGTTTTAGATTAAGGGGAAGAAGTTCATAGAGATTATCGAAACAGGTAATAAGTCTGAAGGCCATTACCTTTCGCTCCATGTAAATATGTGGATGCTTCTCAAAAAGTACAGAAAGCAACGTCGTCCCTGATCGCTGGCAGCCAACGATAAAAAAAGGAGCGTGAGTATTCTTGTGTTCTGTATTCATTGATTAAGACTTTAATAATTCTTTGATTTTCCTTATTGCAATACTCGTTACTACCTCCGTATCGAAGTTTTCATCAAAGCATTTTTTTGCATTATCGCTTAAGGCGAAATAATTTGAAGGTGTAAAATGACGAATAGCTTCAACTAATTCTTCCGTAGATTTTGGCGCTATTAATAGACCCGTTTTTTCATGTTGTACAATCTCGGGTATCGCTTTCCACTTCGTCGTTACCACAGGTATTCCTAAACTATATGATTCAATAATCGCCCCTGGATATCCTTCCCCTTCATAGTAAGTCGGCAACACCATAACATTATACTTACAAATGGTTTCTAATACTTTCTCTTTAGAAAGGACGCCCTGATAGATGTCTGGACTATGTTTGAAAACCTCATGGTATTTTGCTTCTTTAATGGGTCCATAAATATGGATGGTATATTCATCTCCTAGCTCCTTCTTAGCAGCTAACAACTGATCAATTCCCTTAGCTGTGTTCACAAACCCTAGATAGACAAATCGTTTTTCAAAGTATTTCTTCTTAGTTGATAAAGCCGTTGGTGCTTGCGCTCTGGAAGTAGGCAACTGCACCGTATTTGTTCCTAGCCCTGCATAAAAATTCATCAACTCCCTAGTTTGTAAAAACAAAATATCCGCCTTTAGAACTGTATTTCGGAATATCCATTTACTTAATTTTCCATAGTCCGAAGTGTAGTCTTTTATATCTCCGCCAAAAGGCCGATAAACAAACTTCAGTCTAAAAGCTTTAGCGACAAAAAAAAGAACTGGTGCTACATATTTCGTTCCTCCCCTACTGGAATTCAAAAAAACAACGTCAGAAGATAAAGCATGTAACAATACTTTTACGAATAGATGAATTGGATTTAGAAAACGTAAAATTCCTTTCGGAAAGCGTTGCGTATTAATGAGTACAAAGTTTTCATTTTGTGATTTTAAAAAATCTACCAGGTAACCAAAGGAGATCGTCGCTCCACCAATAAGCCCTGCGGGAATATTAGTAACCGGACCGATGAGAATTATTTTAGGTTTGGTTGCCATAGTTGCTTGACGAATTCACAAATAATGTACGAGGCTAAGGAATCCCCTGGTTTTCAAAGCTGTACCTTAAACCGCTTCGCCCATCCAAAAAGCTGCATCAGCATCCAAAGCTGATGAGCGGATTGAAAGGCAGTTGTTCGGGCATTGTCTGAATTATTATTTATTCCAAGTTGATAAATGGCTTCCAGTTGCTCTTTTGGAAAAAGGGTCGGCCAGGGGTTTTCATCAAATAATAATCTACGAGCCAGTTTTGTAAAAGCATTGTTTTTGTATTTGTATAGCGGAATATTAAAACCCATTTTCGGATGATTGAAGACTTCTGCTGGTAGTGACTTTTCCATGATTTTACGAAGGAGATACTTGCCCGTCCCATTGCGCATTAGCAAGTCGTCAGATAGTTTTGTGGAAACTGCAAACAGGTCTGCATCCAAAAAAGGAGCACGCACTTCCAACGAATTTGCCATGCTCATGCGATCTACTTTTATAAGCATATTTGAAGGGAGCGTGTGTACCAAACGATAATACATGATTCTTCTCAGAGGTGACCACTGGTGGAATTCTTTTGGATATCTTTTGAGAAGCGAGTATTTTTCTGAGCCCTTATTAATTCTACTTTTGCCATTTAGTAAAGCCTTGATTTGGTCTTCTTTGTAAAACTCATTCAACGCAAGCGGAATCTCTTCAGTCGTCAATAAGGAAGTATGCACTCCCCTTTTCAACTTTCGTAAAAGCGATAACTTATTTGCAATAGGTAACTGCTGACCTACGCCTAAAGCACTGTTAGCCAATGACCTAAAGGATTTTGGCCACTTTTTCAAATCAACTATTTTTTGATACCAATCGAAAGAACTATAACCTCCACACAGCTCGTCCCCCCCATCTCCTGACAAGGCCACCTTCACCTCTTCCGCTATTTTTTGACTGATCAAAAACGATGGAATCGCCGAGCTGTCTCTAAAAGGCAACCCCACATGATCTATGATTTTCCAAAAGATGTCTTCATCAAAATCCAGATTAGGAATCGTAATTTCATGATGATCTGTTCCGCAAAAATCAGCTACTTTTCTAGCGATCTTACTTTCATCATAAGCCTGATCTTCAAAACGAACATTGAAGGTTTGAATCGGTTTGTGACTCTGTTCCTGCAAAATAGAAACGACCGTACTACTGTCAATCCCCCCTGATAAAAAAGCACCAATGGGGACATCGCTGACGGTTTGTCGTCGGACGGCATTTATCAACTTAGGGCGAACCAATTCAATAGCCTCTTCCTCATCCTTTATCGTAGGAGGCGTTTCATAAGTCGGATCAAAGTATTTTTGAATATCCAAATCTCGATTAGAAACTTTCACAAAATGACCTGGCGGCAAAGTTTTTACGCCTTCCAACAAAGTGATTGGTTCCGGCACCAGGGATGTTCTAAAATAGTAAGGCAAGGCTTCCTGATTCAGCTTTCGTTCAATGTATTGATTTTCTAACAATGACTTTACTTCACTGGAAAACGAAAAAATCTGGTTGTCGAAATGATAATACAGTGGTTTTTCACCAAAAGGATCTCTGGCCAAAAAACAATACTGCTGCTCAATATGATAAATACAAAAGCAAAACATTCCTTTCAACATAGATAACATATCTACCCCAAAAGCTTCATACAAATGCAAAAGCACCTCTGTGTCAGAATCCGTTTTGAAAGAAAAGCCTTTATCCTGTAGCTCTGTTTTTAGTTCTTTGTAGTTGTAAATTTCACCATTAAAAACAATACACTTACGTCGCGCCTCATCGAAGATCGGTTGTTGTCCAGAGTCTAAACCAATGATAGACAGACGTCGCATCGCCAACGTGCAGGTATTGTTAGAAAACTGTCCTCCCTCGTCTGGCCCTCGGTGGAGCAATGCCTGATTCATAGCGGTCACCTGCTGTTCTCTCTTCTCAGAAGTCAGCTTATTATTCCAATCAATGATGCCGCAGATTCCGCACATTTAATTTACAATCGTTTTAATATTTTAAAAGGAACACCACCGATGACACAATTTGCAGGAACGTCTTTATGGACCAACGTATTAGCTCCAACAACTACATTATCACCTATCGTCACCCCTTTTAAAATAGTACATTTATCACCTATCCAAATGTTATTTCCAATGCTAACAGGCGCCGTTACATAGCCATCTAAACGAAGTTGCTCCTCCTCCATCAGATATTGATGATCATGATCCAGAATGCTGACCATTTGTCCTAAGGTCACGTTATTCCCGATGACTATTTTTTCGTGAGCGACGATTCTACTGTATCGGTTGACTCCAAAATTTTCGCCCAATTCTAATTCTCCTTTTGTATAAAGCATGACTTGGTCGTCTAAAATAATTCTGCCTTTACAATTGATTTTTCCTTTTTCAAAAATATGAACACCACAACGCGCACCAATCATTGACATTGTAGCACACTGAAAACGACCTCGAAAATACAGACGCAAGAGGTAGTACCGGAGTACTGCCATTACTTTATAAAACCAACTTTTGTAAACTACTCTCATGATGACAAAATGGTTTTCCATTCAAGAGCGACAGAAGGGCCGTAGAATTTCTTCACAGTTGCCTTACTCGCCTTAGCTAATTCTTGCTGATAATTTTCGTCTGTTGTGATTTTTTCCAAGCTGTTCAGAATCGCTTCTTTACTAGCTTCAGTGACTAATGCCGCACAATTATTTTCGTTAATAAAATCATTCAAAAAAGAGCCATTTGGTGAATGTGCAATAATCGGTTTACCAGAAAGCAACAATGGAATAGTACGTGTTGGAAATATCGTTTGATACTCTATCTCTCCGTAACCTCCTGTGAATCCATGCGTTAGTACACAGATATCATACTCTTGCAAAACCTGATGAACCTCATCGGGATCTACAAAACCTTTGTATTCGATGCCCGTCGTATCCAATCCGCGCTTATTCAATAGTACCTTTGGTACGTGTGTATAAAGACTTAAACTGTATTTTGGATTTCCTCGAATAGCATCGGCAAAGCGTGCAGAAGCATCCATATTTGATTCATTGAAATTACCAATTGCAACCAGTTTGTAATGCTTCTTGTTAGTTCCAGGAAGTCTATCAGTTCCCTGAGTTTTATCTGTAGATCGATTAGAAATATTTTCAGGATAAGCGTTGAAAGTATGAATCAAAGGTTTGAATTTATCGAGCTGATATTTCTTTTCATAGAATCGCTGCATTCCTTTACTCATCACAAAAATATGTTCTGACTCCTCAAAAATTTCCTTTTGAATAGCTTCTGCCTTAGGGTCTGTAATCGCTACGTTTTCAAGATAGGTATTATGAAAATAAGAACTGAAGGGCACTTGCATTTCACGTGCTGCGATACAAGCCGCATGACAGTAGAAGGGATTCGGATAAACGCCAACTACATGTGTAATCTGTTTCGTCTTTATCAGCGATTTAATTTTCTCAATCAAAGGCCGAAGTCGCCATTTCCTAAACCAGATAAAATACCGATACCCCCTCCCCATAAAATATAGCTCACTCCAAAAATATATAAACTCAGGTCCACCAACTGGCCGCTTCACGTCATTCTTCTGAAACAAGGTTTTACTCCCCAGTACCACCAGTTCCTCCCTGCTAAAATTCTTAGCTAGATTCTCAACAATGATACTTGAGCCGCCTTTGTTTGGTAATGTACTCCAGCTGACTAGGAGAATTTTCATGTTTTTATTTTGAATATTAAATAAGTGGACCGACTATAACCTCACCCAATCTTCCGGCACTAAATCACTGGTATCTATCGCTGAGTCATTAAACCAATTTTTAGGAGCAACTACCTTTTTGTTTTTATTAGCATTTAACCAGACGGCCCACCAAGCGAAAGAGCTATTTGGGATGATGTAATGCTTGCAGGCAATCATCAACTGCATATAATTTCCAAACTTCTCTCCTTTATGTTCGTGACCTATTACCTGTGTTGGATGATCCAGTTGGATATTTTCCAGGCACCATTGAACATCATCTGAAAATATAAAGAATGTTGGATTTTTCACATGATCGCCTATGTATCGAGCAGCTTCCTGAAAGTATTCTAGGTTAGTCGTATTCAGATTATCTACTTTTAGAAAATCAGTTCGCCGTACGTTTAGGCAAACAGCATTGGTAGATTTTATTTTCTTCAGCAAGTCCTGTGATACTTCTAACACTGGTTTTACAAAAGTAAATTCCTTTCTTATCAGTGGTGCAATGTCTTCAAAATATTTTGGACTTTGGAACCAACCTTCTAGAATTGTATCGTCTTTGGTCTGATCAATAAAATGTTGTTGAAAGTGGAAGTCTTTTTCCTTGAGATGTGTTCTACCTTTGTTTACTTGATTTCTAAAATAGCGGGTAACGCTGGCTGATTTTAGTTTACTCAACAGGTGGACGACTGATGGACTATGTACAAAATTATCATTGACATTAAAAATAGACAAGTCATAATTCCTATAAACAAAGTCTTCGCCCTTACTTCGATCAAGAAGAGAAGAGAGATCTATGCGCAGCTCTGTGTCCAGCTTCTGGGCAACATTCAGCGCCATAGCGTACTGAAACATTTGGTTACCCATTCCTCCTTTTAAGCGAGTGATAATCATTTTTGTATTTTGTAATACTATTGTTAGATAAGAGTCATTTTTTCCATCATCTTCGCTATTGCTTTTTCATCTAAACTTTTACTTACCGCTAGCAAATCAATCCCCATATTGAAAACATGATAATAAGTACTAAGAAATGCCTTGGCTGCTATTAGTTCTTTTTCTGAGAGATGATTGTATTCAAATAAAATAAACCCTGGTCTATATTTATTCAAATTCAACTGAGATAAAATGTTCCAATCATAACCTTCTGTATCAATATGTAAAATATCAATTTTCTCAATTTTATTTCGATCAAGTAAATGCTGTAAAGTGACCCCCTCTAATAAAGCTGTCTTTACATAAGGTTTTAGTGCTCCGTCGAAGTGTTGTAAAATATGATCTTTATTGAAAGACCCTAGCTGATCATACCAATACGGCAAATCGGGTAGAGCATCTTTTGCCTTTTTGTCCACCCAATAAAAAGTCAGCTGCTCTCCATTATTTACTGCTACATTTTCAAACCTGAAGCGGCTTTCACCACTATAATTACTTTTTAATTTTTCGAAGCTATAAGGAACTGGTTCTACAAAAAGTGCTGACCAACGCTTATTTTTATGTAATAAAGAAAAAAGTGGGTCTCCCGTTTTTCCATCATTGGAGCCGATCTGTACAATTGTAGCAGCACTGTTAGACAAACACCTGTCTAACCAATAAGCAGGAAACGACTGGTCTTTCAAAAAAGGCGTCTTAAAAAAATTCCGCTTTATTCTCGCTAAGAGAACTCTAAGTCCTGGCATGTTCATTTCTTTTTGCGATCCATTGATTATATAATTTCATATCGTACTGATTATGTTTTTCTATTAGTTGTTTCTCTTCAGCTGTTGGATTCCCTTAATTATATTTTTGCTCACACAATACACTCTTTATACGGAACCCTCAACTTCATAATCTATTTTTTAGAAATACTTACTTTATTCAATCCTGGATATGCTGGTAGTTTCATTACCAATATTCCATCCCAACTATATGACTCCTTCAGGTTGGCAGAAGCAACCAATTCAAAACCATATTCTTTTTTTAGGATATCGTAACATTGCTCGTGTAATTCATTAGAATGCGTAGAAATAAAAGCGTAACCAACTCTTTTTTCGCTAAGCATTTTTTTACTGCCTTCCAACATCTCCACCTCGAAACCCTGAATATCAGAATGTAGGATATCCAAAAATTCTATTTTTTGTTTTTTGCATATGGTATCTACTGTCAGGACATTCGTTGAGTTATTATCCGCCTTTCCGATACCCGCTTGAATAAATTTACCTTTCAAATTATTCTGTTTGAAATTCGCTTTTCCATAATAAAGATTCATACGATCCGGCTCTACCATTGTACATTCTCCTTCAGGAAACTGTTGTAAAAACCACATGGAATAAAAGGACCAGTAAGCACCTAATTCCAGCATAGTCAATGACTTAGTCTTCGGTAGATGTTTGAGTACCTCTTGAAAAATTTTCTCCTCCTGAGGTTCGTGAACCCCTCGGTTGTCCTTTAACATTTTGAGCATACCATAGCTGTAGTAGCTGAGCGGTTCTATTCTGAGGCCGTTGTGCATAATCAGATCTCCATCAACAATTTCTCCGGCACGTAAATGGCGAGGGATGGATTCATTGTCCTTGCTCTGCATTACATTTTCAATTCTAGGCATCCAGTGTGCTTGCGTTTTTTTATTCAGAAGATTGATTACATCTCCCTTTTCCGCTATACCATTTAGCAGTCGATCTTTAGCTCTTTTATTTTTCAGATGGAAATACCATTCAAAAAGCAAATCCGGAATTGCCTCAGAATAAGCCACTTTTTTTATAAACCTCCCCAGTTTAGACATAATTAATTAAATATATTTTTTTGTAGAAAACATCAGTAAAAACCAGTACAACTGATGTTGAAAACTTTCCGCAGTCATTCCATATACTGCTAGACAAAGTAGGATGATAAAAGAATACTGATTTAAAAACCGGCTATCTTCACTATCTTCTTTTGGATATATCAGCCTTCGCCAAACAACCCTTATCGAAAAAAATAAAAAAAGCAGATAAGATAATAATGCTGGCAATCCATAGTCTGCCAAAATAGCTAAATAATCATTGTGTGGCGATAGATAATATCCTCTGTTTACGATTTCCAGAATTAATTTATTAGACTCTTCAGAATAATTCTTAGCGAAATTATTTTTAAACTGTCCGATCCCCATTCCCCAATAACTACGATCTTCCAAGGTTCGAAAGATACCTCTCCAAATAACGAATCGAACATCCTCTGTTTCAGAATCTAATTTATTATTTATTCGATTGATCAAAACCAGAGAACCTCCAAAATACAAATACTTCGAGCCAATGGCCATAAGCTGAAAAACGACAACAATGCCTATTATCAGCAACATCAGTTTACGCCGAAGGGAAGAAAATAAAAACAGCAATATCAACGAAACTCCAAATAAAACCAGTCCTGCCCGACTCCCTGTAATAATAAAGACATAGAGCATCGCTAGCAATACGCCTACAAGCGAAAAGCGAATCCAAAACTTGCGATCAAAATTGAGTCGTATCATCAGATAAGACATCACTGCTACTAATCCCAATGCGGCATAATTTGGATTATCTATAAATCCGGCTTGCCTGCCATGTTCAATTTTCAGAAATACATTGTAAATAATATACCCTACGTTAATACCAATGCCAATAGCAAAATAACGAAGAATTTTTAAGGCTGTATTTTTATCAATTGCAATGGCTTTATATACAAAAAACACTATTACATTTAATCCTACTAGAAACAAATCATTATAAAAAAGGGGAAGAGAAAAAGGATTTAAAACAATTTGAATAAAAGAAATTAAAAGGCCATATATAAATACAATATAGAGAAACAAATCACTGCTTTCACTGATCCTCAGCTCCATTCCGTTTTTCAAAACTTGAATACCGTAAGTGCCGATTATTAATAAAGAAAAAACTCTGAAAGGTTTAAAAATAGTTTTAACATCAAAAACCACTTCAAATAACAACTCAAATGGCATGGAAAAAGCATAACAGCAAAAAAGAAAATGCAGTATTTTATAAAGGTCAATATGTATTCTTGCTGTATTATACATTCGCTATTTCGTTCTGCTCTAAAATAGTACACATGGCCTCTGCCACTCTATTGGTTGCTTGACCATCGTTCATATGACATTCCGAAAACAGTGCATGACGACGTTTGTCTAAATCATAATCTGGCGCTTCTAAATACTTTTTTATCTCTTCTTGCAAATCTTCATAACTATGAACCACCTTCGCACCTCCCAATCTTGTAAACTTTTTAAGGTGCAGATAATCAACTAATCGACGTGCAGATTTCCAATAGTACAATTGTTTATCACCATCGAAAGAAGTGAGTATCACTGGTTTATCCAACATTAGCGCATCTATCGAAACAGTAGAGCCAGAATTCAGACAGACAGAACATCCAACCAACAAATTAGACAAGCGCAGCATATCTGATTTCTGCATACTCCATCGAACTTTGCTTTTCACCAAACTTGGATAATCAACAGCTACTCTCTCTGAGTTCAGCGGCTCCAATCTTTTCAACCAGCTTTTGTCTCCCAACGAACCTTGCACATTTTGCGGATGTGGACGGAGTACCAACTGCATTTCTTTTCCAAAAACATCATTTTCTACAGCCTTCGCCAACCATTCTACAATGTCGATTTCATGAGGAGCAAAACGGGGAGCACTCATCGCCACAAAAAGGTATGGTTTTTCAGTATTTAATTTCAGGTCTTTTAAAACCGTCTTATATGCTGTCGATTTTTTCACCTCTA
>JBGCDT010000404.1:0-17535 GCA_045105695.1 Saprospiraceae bacterium
AAAAAGTATTTGCATAAAACCTGCCAATATATTTCATATTTTCTTGATACATCCTGAAGGTTTATTTATGCGAACAATGAAAAAAAACAACCTAAATTAATTATAGCTCTCTTAAAAAAGTATCCTTTAAGCGTAAAAAAATATTTTTATACTTTTTCTAAAAACACAATTACACCAAGGATTTTTTCAAGAATCCAGGTCGTCCGTTTTCTCAATTTTGGTTAAAAAACTAGGTCACAACAAAGTTCAAACTACCTACATTCAGGTACACTACTTGTCAATCGACAGTCATCTCACTTCCGATATCAATGTCTAATTCTGAGTACTCCCCTTCCCCACTTATTTCAATATTACTTTTCAGGGTTAACTCCCTTCACAAACATTTTTCACAAAAACAGTTAATGCCATGAGTAGGTTATTTTTACTACTAAGCCTGGGCGGCCTTCTGCTCCTTGTCAATTCATGTAAAAAAGACAGCGATGATCCGATCGTTGAAGTTACAGACCCTGGAAACGATCCCTCCAGTGGCTCCGTAAATAGTACCAGCGAAGTAAATGTACCCGATGGTTTCAACTATGCTGTCGCCACAGATGTATTCTTCAACATGAATTTTAAAAACGACTCAGATCTACCTGTTGACTCCGTAAAGTATACTATTCTTGGAGTCAATCATTATGATCAGACAGAGACCATTTTTCATGGTACAAGCGGCTCTGATCCTTTTGCCAGATTCAACCTGCCGATTCCATTCCACTTCAAAAGTATTGTTATCAAAACCGAGCGAAAAGGAAATACGAAATATTTCGAATATCTCGTCACGAAGGACATTGAGGTTAATTTAAAAACGAACGGTTTCAACGACAATGCAGGTGACCCCAGAGCTAACAATTGCTACCCTTCTATCAACAATACATTTACAAATGATGGAACAGGCTTCACGGTTAACACTGACCAGGAAATGACGTCAATAGAAATTACATATACTGATGGCACAACAGAGACTGTGACTGTAAATAGCAACTCTTATTCTAAATAAAAACCCAAACTTAAAAGAAATGATATTTTTTTATAACAATAGTTTTACAACAGTAATAGGCAAGTTGGTTTTATTCTTTACACTAGTACTTTTAAGCGTAAACAATGCCTATGCTGGAAGTAAAGAAACTCCGAATCCACTAATATTAACGGATGAAATATGTGGTGATGGCATAGACAATGATGGCGATGGATTTATCGATTGCGGTGATCCCGATTGCAGTGAATACAATGGTTGTGACAATGCTTTTAGTTGTACTAATGATTTGTATCAAGTTATATCCGGTATATTAAAAGTATTAGACACCTCTACGGGGACCTATACTGACATTGGTGGATCATCAGGATATAACGGTGCGGGATATAACGTCCAGGATGGATACATCTATGGAATCATTACAGTAAGTGGAGCGCGAAATCTTCGTAAAATTGACAATACTGGAACGGGGGTAAATTTGGGACCGATTGCAAACTTTTCTGGAATTAGCTATGCAGGTGATTTTGATAAAAATGGCAACCTCTATACATTCACCAGCGGTTCCAACCCCAAGTTAAACTACGTTGATGTAGATGCCATTCCTCTGCAAACCATTACAGTCCCACTAACTAATAATTACAATGGAAGTATACCAAATACGAGTGACATCACCTTCAATCCTGTAGCTGAAAAATTCTACGGTATGAGTTCTTCTAGGAAACTAGTCGAACTAGATCCTATAAACCTTACAGCTAATATTGTTGCTAATTTCTCCTCAGACTTTAGCTCTTCGGGAGGTTTTGGAGCTGCCTATTCTGATGCTTCTGGTAATAGTTATTTTTCCAATAATACAACTGGAAATATTTACATGGTAACCTTCGATGGAAATGGAACACCTAGTTCAGTCGCTTACATCGCTCAGGGTGAACCTACCAATTCGAATGATGGTATGGGCTGTTTTTATTCACTACCTCCTTTTGAGACGAGTTGTACAGATGGAATAGATAACGACGGAGATGGCTTGATTGATTGTGATGATCCAGATTGCAGCCTTACTGCAAGTATTGATATAGAAAATGAAATCGTATGCATTGGAGATACGTCACAACTTAATGCAACGACCAATAGTGGAGACCCAGGCATTACTTACTCCTGGAGTCCTGTGGCAAGTTTAATAAATGGAACTAGTCCTACTGCTTCTATTTTTCCAACTGTAAACACAGATTATACTGTAACAGTTACAACAAGTAATGGCTGTACTGATACAGAACAAATTAGTATTTCTGTAGAAGATTGTTCGGAAGTTATAATGGAGGTTAGCACCCTTACAAGTGCCTGTCCCGGAAGTTTGATCCCTGTTCAGGTAACTATTTATAATGATACGAAATACAATGCTTCGGGCATTAGTGTGCAAGACATGATGCCTGCTGGCTTTAGCCTGTGGGTGGATACCGTATCGCTTTCAGCAGGAGCTAGTTTTGATTCAATTACTTATCCAGAATCAAATATAATAGGTAATCTAATTACATGGGAAGGGTTCAATATTCCGAGTGGGGATACCATTATTCTAAACTACAGCTACGTTACAGAATCGATTATTAACATCGGAACATATAGCAATGCTATCACTGGTTCAGGAGCTACATTCGACGGAAACAGTTACTTTAGTTTTGACTATACCTTAGGAGGAGCAGGTTGTACCACGCCAACCTTTAGCTGCCGTCCTGCATTTTACCAAACTTATAAAAAGAACAATAGTCCACCACAATTTGCTTACCTGAATGTAAACACTGGAGAGTATGAACCCATCGCACAAATTGACGCGATGACAAACGGGATGGGATTCGATATTAATACCGGGCTTGCTTACGGATCCTCTAATGGAAACTTTGTAAGCCTTGATAGCCTAGGAGTCATCCGTAACATGGGACTAACCTTACCCAAACATGCTTATGTCGGCGACATGGACCCAGATGGCAACTGGTATGGGAAGTGTGGAAAAGATATTGTCGTAGTTGATGTTTCTGGTCCTAACATTACTGCTACGTATACCAATCAAAGCCTACCAGGATGGGATATGGCCTACCACCTCGACGGGAATTTCTACGCCATGCACAAAAATATGCTGTATAAATTCGATACAGATACGAATACCAAATCAACTATAGGGCAAGTGAGTGGCGCATCTATTCCGATGAGTGGCCATGGTGCACAATGGGTTGGATTAGACAGCATGCTTTATATTTCTAATAATAGAACGGGCGAAATTTTCAGAGTAGATGTTTACAACCAAGAAGCCCGCTTAGTTATGAATACCACTGCTAATCTTAGATTAAACGATGGCTTCTCTTGTCCGGATGCCATCGCTACTCCATTGGATTATGAATATGGCGATGACAGTGGTTTACCTGCCGCCAGAGCATTGACTTACATCACACATTCCAGTACAAATGGAGTTCCTGACTTTAGTACGGTTTGGCTTGGAGATAAGATAACAGCAGATATTACAGATCCTTCTAACAATACTGCTACAGGAGATGATTATGACGACGGAATCGAATTCCCTTTAGGTATTTTACCTGATAGTAATTTCGATTTAGATGTAGTATTGAATACGAATATGATCAATAAGATGGTCTACTACGGGATCTGGATTGACTGGGAAGGAGATAATACTTTTGACACTTTCGTAGAAGGGAGTGAAACCATTTCTGGAAAGACAACTGCGGTAGCTTCAATACCTGCTCCTGCAAATCTGCAAGATGGAACAGCAAAGATCAGAGTCCGAATTTCAGAATCTGACTTGAATATTTCCAATGGAAGTGGTGATTTGGATTTTGGAGAAGTAGAGGATTATCAATCTGATTTCCGAATTACAGGAGTAGCCTTACTACCAAAGGTTTATCTACAAAGTGTTTATGATGAGTCTAAAAGTTTAATGACTGATGGTCTCCGAACGAACAACTACATTCCGACGACTGAACCTTATACAACGTTAGGTTATACTCATGTTGATGGCGGAGGTGGAGAGACTTGTACTTCTTCCGTTTTCACAGCAGCAGATGATGACGCAATCGTTGATTGGATAGTTGTAGAACTCCGCGACGCCACTGATCCAACCGTTGTATTGTATACTAGAGCTGCCTTATTACAAAGAGATGGAGACATTGTAGATACAGACGGGACCTCCGCTGTTTTCTATCCAAATGCTTTTCATGAAAATTATTATGTAGCTGTAAAACATAGAAATCATTTGGGAGTAATGACTGCTACTGCTTTATCTCTAGATGCTATCAGCACAGCAGTTGACTTTACAACTACTGCTCTAAACTGTTATAAACTCACCGGGACCGGAGCCAGCGACTATGCTCAAAAAGTATTAGATGATGGAACAACTCGAGTGCTTTGGGGAGGCAACAATGACTTCAATGATCGAATCATTTTCCAAGGTTTGCCAGTCGATCCCGATGAAATTTATTTCCCTGTTTTGACTGCTCCTGCTAATAGCAGTTACAATGCGAATTACGTTTTGGATGGCTACTACAAAGCAGATACAAACCTTGATGGCTCAGCTGTCTTCCAGGGAAGTCCGAACGATGTAGATTTAATTTTCTTCAATATTCTGGGTCATCCAGAGAATACCAGCTCACTGGCAAACTTTATCATTTATCAGCAGATACCAGAATAACGAGCCCCCTAAATCCCCCTTGTATTAAATTCATTTAAAAGCATTTTCTCAAAATAAATCATCTATGAGAATCAATACAAGATTAAAAACCACAGCGCTTTTGCTGTTCACTATTTTATATGTACCACTTTGCCAGGGGCAAGTAAATTTTGGAATTGAATTGTCAGAAGACAACAAGACCTATATCGTGAGTCTACAATCTGAAGAGGATATTGCTCCGCCTTTCAATCGAATTGGTACAGCACAGATCACAATGAAAGTGCCTACTGACTTAAACTTTGAGATCACAAACCTAACTACTGCTTTTGAGCATGTCATCTGGGACCAAAATGCCAGAGTGAATGCGCCGAAGGAATCTCCTGAATTTGATTACCTATCTTTTGGTTTGTTGAGCATGGGGACGGATCTTATTCCGTTTGAGGCGGGAGAGAAGGTTACTATTTTTACTTTTGAAAGTAAGAATGGATGTCCTGGAGAAATCAGTTTAGTAGATAACGCATCAGACCCCTTCCGCTATCCTAATTCCAAAAAAGTAAACATTAAAAATCACGTTTCAGTCTTGGGAATTGGTATGTCTGCATACCAAAACAACTTTAGCGAAAGTGCGACTTGCAGGGACATAGAAGAAAGCACAACAATAGATGGCTTCGAAGTCATATCCTTACAACCAAACCCTGCGCACGAGGAAGTAACTATAAGTTATAACAATACTTCTACAGAGGTAATTAATTTTAAAGTAGTAGATGCTACAGGAAACATACTACAGGAAGTCGCCCCGGATAACAATGCTTCTACAAATACTCTATCATTTGATGTAAGTCAATTCGCAAATGGCTGTTATTTCATTCATATCACAAAAGACAACGAAGAACCTTCCTTTTTAAAATTCATCAAATTGTAAGCTAAAAAGCTCATTTTTTGATCCTAAACATATAATTAAATGCAAAATTCAATATCATATTTCATACTGTTTCTACTCATCATAAGCAGCGGTGAGACGTTTGCACAGGTTTCCTACTCTGCCAGATATGAAAATATTTCGGGAGAAGGTAGAATCATCAAAGTCTACGTCAAATCCACCACTACTTATGCCTCACCGTCTAATCAGACGGCCACTGGTCAGGTTACCTTCAAAGTACCGACAGGCATGATTCCAAACATCGTCTCCAAGTATACCGATGTGAATGTAAATAACTTAATCACTTTGTATGACAATGGAATCTGGGAACCTAATGCCAGAGTAAACAATCCCAGTTCACAACCAGGTTATGATTTTATTTCTTTTGGTTTGACCAGTCTTGGAACTACCGCCATTGAGTATCTCGCTGATCAGGAAGTGCCGCTATTCAGTTTTGAATTTACAGGTCCTTGTAATGGCGAGCTGGAACTAATTGACAATGCTAATGATGCCTTTGTCAACAATGGTGTGTCTAGTCCTGAAAATGCCATCAGTGTTCTAGGTGCTGGAGGCTCTGCTTTTAGTGGTTTGTATAGCATCAATATGAATCCTTGTGAAGAGGGAAAAGAAATAGCCTATTACAAAATCAATTTTGAGTGTGATGCTCCAGAGGACGATACTTACGTTTATAATGATTCTGCAAATAATGATATTGATGACGATGGTATTCCGAATGCGAATGATCCCGACCCGCTGGACTCTGATAAGCAGTTGGTTCAATTCCGACCTTCAGAAACCAGTTATGGAACCTTAGCTTTCGAGGACTTATGGCCATATAATGGTGATTATGATTTCAATGACTTTATTATAGAGGTAAAAGAAACCGTAGTTACAAACACAGAGAATGATATCTATCAAGTCGTTTATGATTTAAAAATCGTAGCAATGGGTGGGAAATATAATAATGATTTTGCCATAGCCTTACCCGATCCTAACAATGCTATTACGTTTTCTGTCTATTCTGACAAAAACATTCAAAGTGCGGTAGATCACGACGGGGAGTTGGCCATTGTCAAAATTAATGGTCCAAAGGCTTTACTAACATCAGATGTAACGACTTTGATAAATGCTCTTCCAGAAAGCACCCACCTTGACCCTATCGAACTACAAATTATCGCTGAAATGGATGGCGCTTATCAATATCCTTCAGGTTATAATCCAAAATTCTTTATCGAAAGAGATGGTGGTAATGGTATTGAGATTCATTTACCAGGCGTAGAACCAACCGGTAAAATCATCAGTTCCATCTTCGGAACGGGTAATGACAATTCTATTGATGGAACCTATTACACAAATACCAATAATCTACCTTGGGCACTATACATTCCTATTTCTTGGGAGTATCCGACCGAAGGCGTTGATTTGTTGGAAGCTTACTTCAGATTTGACGAATATGTCCAACAAGACCCATCTCTGAACTGGTATTTAAATACTGCTAGTTATAGAAATGTCGAAAAAGTATACAAGCCAGAATAACAACTAAAACATAACCAAACGACCATTCGCATTCTGCCGATCCTTAGGAAACTTTGGGTCGGCGTTTTCGATTTTGAAGAAAAATTTTTATTTGAAATTACTGTCGTAAAAAAATCATTTTTTTCTCTCCACTAATTATTTTTTATAAGTCTAAAAAAGATACCTTTGCGCATGGAAAGAGTAAAAACAAATCAACAGATCAGTCAGGACAAATTTGTAATCGAAGCACTCACCTTTGATGACGTCCTTTTGCAACCCTCCTATTCAGAAGTTTTACCGCGTGAAGTAGATATTAGCTCTCAACTGACCAGAGGCATACGGCTCAATGTTCCTATCGTATCCGCTGCTATGGATACTGTTACGGAAAACAAATTAGCTATCGCTATTGCTCGTCAGGGCGGTATCGGTATCATTCACAAGAACATGACAATCACCGATCAAGCGGAGCAAGTCAGAAGCGTGAAACGATCAGAGAGTGGAATGATCATCGACCCCGTGACTTTACATGCCGACGCTGTTGTCGGAGAAGCATTGGCATTGATGCAGCGATACAAAATCGGAGGAATTCCCATCGTCAATAAAACTCAGGAGCTCATCGGTATTCTTACCAACAGAGACTTACGTTTCGAAACCAAGGTCAACAAGCCGGTTACCGAATTAATGACTTCCAATAACTTAGTCACTGCACCCGAAGGAACAAACCTCGAACAAGCTCGTGACATTTTGCAAAAACATAAAATCGAAAAACTTCCCGTTGTAGACAACAACAATAAACTCGTAGGTCTAATCACCTACAAAGACATCATGAAGGTGCAGAACTACCCGAACTCCTGCAAGGATTCTTTGGGACGTTTGGTCGTCGGAGCAGCAGTTGGAGTAACACATGATCTACTCGAACGAGTAGACGCACTAGTAAGAGTCAGCGTAGATGTTATTTGTTTGGATACCGCACATGGGCACTCAAGAGGAGTACTGGATGCAATACGTTTAGTCAAAGAGCAATATCCTGACTTACAAGTCATCGGAGGAAACGTAGCTACAGCCGCAGGCGCAAAGGCACTAGTAGATGCAGGGGTGGATGGTGTAAAAGTAGGTGTAGGACCCGGTAGTATTTGCACCACTAGAATTGTGGCTGGTGTAGGTGTTCCTCAACTATCTGCAATTTATCATGCCTATCAAGGCATCAAAAATACAGGCGTTCCAATTATTGGAGATGGAGGTATTCGATTCACTGGAGATATTCCAAAAGCTATTGCAGCTGGTGCCAGTACGATTATGGCTGGTGGATTATTTGCGGGTGTTGAAGAAGCTCCAGGAGAAACGATTATTTATGATGGTAGAAAATTCAAAGTATATCGAGGCATGGGTTCTTTGGGTGCGATGGAATTAGGTTCTAAAGATCGTTACTTTCAAGATGTAGAAGATGACATTAAAAAGCTAGTTCCTGAAGGCATAGAAGGTCGAGTCCCTTACAAGGGATCTGTTGCAGAAGTGATGGTTCAGTACATTGGAGGACTGAGAGCGAGTATGGGTTATTGTGGTGCAAGTACGGTCGCAGGTTTGCATGATGCACAGTTTGTAAAAATCACCTCTGCTGGTATTACAGAAAGCCATCCTCATAACATTACAATTACAAAAGAATCGCCGAATTATAGTCGTCGATAATACGGAAGAAAGTTTAGTATATTTCCTACAAGAGGCATAGCGTTTTGAACGCTATGCCTCTTTGCTATTTTATCCCCCTCAGATGGACGAATAGCCCCTTTAGTTTTAGCAGAATTAATCCTTATAAAATTTCCTATTGAAATTCTGTGACTTTTGTATAACTTAGCCTGTCTCAATGATGTAATTAATAACGTATCCATTTTTCAATTTCTTAGCTGTAAAAATTTCACGTTGAGTTAATTACAAAATTGTTCCTCAAAACTAAAAAGTTCGTTTACTGACTGGCAATCTTTTTCTGCCATTTATCAATTGCGAATATATTTATCAAGTCCAGTATTCCCATGCCGATCAACTTTGATAAATAAGAAACAAACATGCTATCAAACAATCTACAACTACTGATAAGGATTCAGTTCGTCTAGGTCAGCCGATCTAAGTAACGCTGTAATGGTTTCCATTACTGTAATCTCTCAGTACGCTATTAATTTCTAACTAATAAATACTAATCAATGAAAAACCTTTTACTCCCCTTTCTCTTCCTCCTGCTGGGTGCGTGGATTTGGGGTGGCAGTATGCTGTACACCTCCACTTGTTGTGGTGGCGCTATCAGCGGATTACTTGTAAAAGATGGCGCTAACGCCATAGCTAGTAGTTCCTCCAATTTTCACTTTGGCCAGTCCGGTTATCAAGCGCTTGGTTTTGCTGCCGTAGATGATGAATTAAAAAGTACCGCAGACTACCTCATTGCCAACCCAGATAGAAAGCTAATAGTTGAAGGTAGCTATACTGCTGACGAAACCAATAATTCTTCATTTGGCAATCTCGGGCTAGCTCGTGCAAATAATGTAATCAGCGAACTTCGCCGCTACAATGCTCCCGTCGAACAATTGGAAGCGGGTAGTAAGCTGATGAATGGTTTAGCTTTTTCTGATAATAAAACATACGATGCCATTGGATGGAGCTTTGCAGAAACGGTTCGTGGCATTAGCTTCAATGATCCTGCTAATAACTTCAAAGAATCCTTTGCGGATAATTTCCAATTTGCAGAATCGAAAGCAGACTACAGTACACCGCTCTCTCCAGGGCTTAGCGTGACTATTGGAAAAGCTGCTGAGTATCTAAAAGGACATGGTGATCGCGCGATGTTAATTACTGGTTACTATGCAGATGGAGAAACTAATAACAGTATACTTCCGGATTTAGGTTTAGCTAGAGCAAATGCCATTAAGAAAGCATTCACAGATTTGAATGTTCCTTCTAATCAAATCAATATAACTTCTGAAAAAAGAGCATTAAACTTTGAAGGTGGGATTGCTTCAGCAGCTACTTATAGCTACGCAGGAATGGATACCAGTGGGGATCGTTTGGCGGAAGTCGAAGCACGACTAAGAGCAAAGCCATTAGTTCTTTATTTTGAAACGGGTAAGAACAACTTGAACTTGAGCACGGCTCAGCGTCAATACATGGCAGACATCATTTACTACTTGGATAATAAAACCGGGGCTAAAGTAAACGTAGTAGGCCATACAGATAACAAAGGTAATGCGGGCGCTAACGTTCGACTATCTCAGAAGCGAGCTGAATTTGCAAAAGATTACCTGACTCGAAACAACATCAATGCTGCTAAGATTGATGCAGATGGAAAAGGTCCTAATCAACCAACTGCAACTAACGACACCGCAGAAGGAAGGGCAAAGAACAGACGAGTGGAACTGACTATTAATTAAAACATCATTTAGCATAGCGAAAGTCAAACACTTTCGCTAATGCCGAATCATACTATTTAAAAACTGTTTACTGGCACTAGCCAAACGAACAATACTATTTCTAAAAAATAAAAAACTAATCAACTATGATATCTTGCGCTTTACTCCCCTGGTTAATTGGCCTCGGCTCCGCACTCATCGGAGGAATTATTGGATGGCTACTGAGAAGAAGTAGAATTTCTGAACTCAACAACAGTCTTCGCATTAAAACCAATGAATACGCTACGCTACAAACTGAGTTCAACGGTAATGTAACCAAATACAACTCGCTCTTCAGTCAGTATAATGACATGGATGCTGAACTCAGCACCTGGAGAAGCAAATACAATGAACTAAATGCTTCTTACGAGAAACACATGAAGCACTGCAAGGCAGAAATTGAGAACCTGAATATCGAAATTAGCAACTGGAAAACGAAGTATGGTGATCTGGAACTGAAGCTAAGTGACTGGTCTACTCGATACAGCAAGATGGAAAGCAATTATAACTTGCTCGGCAAAGAATACGCTTCTTACAAAACAGAATGGTCTAGCAAGTACGAGAGATCACAGGCAAGCTACAACAAACTGGACGGTGAGTACAAAGCTTACAGATCTGAATGGGCTACGAAATACAGAGATCTTGAATCTAACTACGGAGGAATTCAGACAGAATACAACACCTATAAAACGGAATGGAGTAGTCGATACAATGACCTAGAAGCGAAGTACAACGAATTACAGAAAGAATACGGAATCTATAAAACAGAATGGACTAACAAGTACGGTGAATTAGAAACAGAGTATAACAATTTCCAAAATACACATCAGACTTTCCAGTCAGACTGGCAAACGAAGTACAGTGATTTGGAATCGAACCACAACGATTTACAGAAGGAGTATGATGCTTACAAATTGGATTGGTCTTCAAAATATGACGACTTGCTCCTACAGTTCAATAACTACAAAGCGGAGTCTGAAAAAGCAAATGCAGAATGGGCTTCTAAGTATCAGGACATAGAACTGAATTTCAATAGCTACAAGTCAGACGCACAAAAAACAACAACGGACTGGGATAGCAAGTATGCTATTTTGTTGGGACAGTTCAACGACTCTCAAGCTAAGCTAGAAGAAAAGCCAAAGGAGGTAGAAGTTATTAAGGAAGTAGAGGTACCTGTTGAGGTCATTAAAGAGATTGAGATTATTAAGAATGTAGAGGTGCCTGTAGAAGTGATCAAAGAGGTGGAGGTTATTAAAGAAGTAGAAGTGCCTGTTGAGGTCATTAAGGAAATTGAGATTATTAAAAATGTTGAGGTACCGGTGGAAGTGATTAAGGAAGTAGAGGTGATCAAAGAAGTGGAAGTACCTGTTGAAGTCATTAAGGAAATTGAGATTATCAAGAATGTAGAAGTACCTGTTGAGGTTATCAAGGAGGTAGAGGTGATCAAAGAAGTAGAGGTACCTGTCGAAATGATCAAAACCATAGAAGTACTGAAAGAGATCGAAGTCATCAAGGAAGTAGAGGTCATCAAGAATGTAGAAGTACCTGTCGAAGTGATCAAAGAGGTAGAAGTTATCAAGGAAGTGGAAGTGCCTGTTGAGATGATTAAGACCATAGAAGTACTGAAAGAGATCGAAGTCATTAAGGAAGTAGAAGTGCCGGTAGAGGTGATCAAGGAAATTGAGGTCATCAAAAACGTAGAGGTACCAGTGGAAGTCATCAAGGAGGTAGAGGTCATCAAAGAGGTACAGGTCGACATGGTCAAATCAATGGAAGTAACCAAAGTTATTGAAAGACCAGTTGAAGTGATCAAAGAAGTAGAAGTCATCAAGGAGATTGAAAAAATCAAGGAGGTACCAGTGGAAGTAGTGAAAGCAATTGAAGTCATCAAGACCATTGAGAAGCCAGTAGAGGTGATCAAAGAGGTGGAAGTGATTAAGGAAGTAGAAGTCGTGAAAGAGGTGAAGGTTCCTGTTGAAGTCATCAAAGAAGTGGAGAAGATTGTAGAAAAGCCAGTAGAGGTGATTAAGGAAGTCAAAGTACCTGTTGAAATCATCAAGGAAATCGAGGTCATCAAAACAGTTGAAAAACCAGTAGAGGTTATCAAAGAAGTGGAAGTGGTTAGAGAGATTATCAAAGAGGTAGAAGTCATCAAAGAAGTTCCTATCGAGATTATAAAAGAAGTGGAAGTGGTGAAAGAAATCGATTTTGAAATGCTTCAGAAGATGATGATGAATATGGATACAGTTGAAGTTTCTAGAACAGAGAAAGAAGGTTCTCGTACCGTTGGTAAAGCCAAAATCGTAAAGACAGAAGAAAAGAAGGCTACTACAAGAGCGAAGGCAAAACCGAAGAAGAAAGCAGTCGTCAAGAGAACTAAGAAAGATGACCTTAAGAAGATTGAAGGAATCGGACCAGCGATTGAGAAGCTGTTGAATAAGGAGGGTATCATGACTTTCGTCCAATTGTCTAAAACTAAGATTGGTGACATAACAGCCATCTTGACGAAGGCCGGACCACGCTTCCAAATGCACAAACCAACTACATGGCCAAAGCAATCTGGAATGGCTGCCAAAGGCGAATGGGACAAACTCAAAAAGTGGCAGGATGAACTAGACGGCGGCAGATAATATCAAACTAATTTCACACGAGCAGGCAGCACCCCCCGCTGCCTGCTCACCTTACTAACTTAATTCTAACAAAAAACAGTTCTAATGGAAAAATCAAAGCTCATCAGCAAAGTAGCCAAAGCTGCTAAAATATCTGAAGCTAAAGCAACCATCGCCTATGAAACCATCTTCAAAGAAGGAAAAGGCTGGAGAAAGCAAGCATTAAAAACCGTAAAAATGAAAGACCAGGTAGCTGTCGCTGTCAAGGGAAAACAAACGGTAAAAAAAGTACAACTCAAAAAAGAGGTTGCTGTAAAGTCAAACAACACAAAGGAAAAGATCAAACTGGTAGAAGTCATCAAAGAAGTACCTGTTGAGATCATCAAAGAGGTTGAAAAAATCAAGACGGTTGAGGTAATAAAAGAAGTGCCTGTTGAAATAGTAAAGGAAGTGGTGAAAGAAGTCAAAGTGGTAAAGGAAGTTCCTGTTGAAGTGATTAAAGAAGTGACTTTGATTCGTGAAGTAGAAGTCATCAAAGAAGTAGAAAAACCAGTGGAAGTCATCAAGACTGTAGAGGTGATTAAAGAAGTTCCTGTAGAAATCATCAAAGAAGTAGAAGTTGTCAAACAAATTGATTTCAACTCTCTCAAAGCCATGATGGCTAAGATGGGAACCGTAGAAGTTTCTAAAACAGTAGTCGGCGAAACTCGAAGCATCAAAGAAGGAAAAGTTGTTTCCAGAAGAGAAGTAAAGCCAGGTAAAGAAACTAAGGTTACTGGAAAAGCGACCAAGATCAAAGCGACGACTAAAAAGGCTAAGAAAGACAACCTTAAGAAGATCGAAGGTATCGGACCAGCTATTGAAAAGTTACTCCATGCTGATGGAATCACAACTTTCAAAAAGCTATCAAATACAACTGCTGCTACCATCAAAAAAATCTTAACAAAGGCAGGTCCACGCTTCCAAATGCACGACCCTAAAACTTGGCCAAAGCAATCTGGAATGGCTGCCAAAGGAGATTGGGATAAACTCAAAAAATGGCAAGACGAGCTAGACGGCGGTAAATAAAACGCACTGCTCTCCAAAACTCAAAACCCGTTGTTGGCTCACGCTAGCAACGGGTTTCTTTATTTAATAACAAGATGATGGTGAAAAACGCAATAGCTATTATTCTATGTAAAATCACATGAACAACCTAGCACCATTCTGCCAGTAACCCCTTACTAAAGAAAGTCTAATCCTAGTCGATTCACACACAAAGTCTAATTATTCGTAAATACCATATATTATCATTAATTTTGTAGTGATTCAGCTGTTCTTCAAAAGAGCATTGAATTTTTCATGCGCTAAGCATATTACATTAACTATTGAAACACTAGGGAAAAGTGTCCGATTACTCGAGAAACTAAATGGCCTCACCGTAGCGCCACCTCTGTAAGTATCTACACGACTCCCCTACCGCTGGCAAACTATCCAGCACAATTTGAATCACATACGACCTATGGCAGCAAAGAAAAAGAAAAGTGGCCTTGGACAGCTTTCTTTCCCCTTCCGGTTTACGGACGAAAGAATCCCTAAGATCATAGGAATGCTCAGTCTCCTCCTGGCCATCTACCTGTTCATTGCCTTCACTTCATACATATTCACCTGGCGAGAAGATCAGGATATGGTACTGCAATTTAATTGGGGGCTTCTGCTTCAAGGAGAAGTCCAACTGTCTAATTGGCTGGGCCGACTTGGAGCCATCGTTTCCAACATGTTTTTTTATTGGGGCTTTGGAATTGCTTCTTACATATTCGTTTTCGTTTTTGGGAATTTTGGATTAAATCGAATTAAGAAAAAACCACTTGCCGATTTTGTACCGGTGCTTTGGAACTCCTTTTTGTTATTAATTTCTCTTTCGATTTTACTGGCCTTTTTATTTAGCTCTTCCAGTTTTCCAATTGGTGGAGCTTTCGGAGAATCCATTAGTCGATGGCTAATCAACTTTGTGGGTGTAGCTGGAATGATAGCACTGATCTTCTTCGTAGGACTTGCGGCTTTCGTCTGGAACTTCAACCCAGAGTTGGCAACGATGACTCCCTCCTCTGCTTGGAAAGAAATCAAGACTTCTTTTTCTGATTTAATAAATGGTAGAAAAACGGAAAAGCGAAGAGCTGCTATTATTGATAAAAAACCACTAACGACATTACGTCCCGGGTCGACCAGCAACTTTGATGAAGAGCCACTGACCGAAATGCCCACGGCTCCTCAGAACCCTGACCTAATTCCTAAAGAGGATCTAACAGGTGCTGCTAAATCAGACGAGCAGATTCCAGAAGATGGACAGCTCTCTATCAACCTAGGTAAAAAGATAAGAGAGAAACCTGTCGCACTTCGCTCTGGTGAAGGAGAACTTGAAATTGCAGAGTCCGTTCCCGACACGCCTATCCCAGATGATGAAGATGAGAAAGATGACATTCTTGCGGACAAGAACGACATGATTCGCTTGGCGCAAAATTCTGACAGTAGTGAGCCTTATGACCCAACCCTTGATCTGTCCTCTTATGAGCACCCCGTATTAGCATTGTTAGAAGATCACAGTGATCAGAAGTATGAAGTGGACAGAGCTGAGCTAGAGCAAAACAAAGATCAGATTATTGAGACTTTGTTGAATTACAAAATCGAAATCGTAAAAATAAAAGCGACCATCGGACCGACCGTAACGCTTTATGAAATCATACCTGCACCTGGTGTTCGTATTTCTAGAATCAAAAATCTGGAAGATGATATCGCACTAAGTTTAGCAGCTTTGGGTATTCGTATTATTGCACCGATCCCTGGAAAAGGAACAATTGGTATTGAAGTTCCAAACAAAAGCAAGCAAACGGTTTCGCTAAAAGAAGTACTCGTTTCCGAAAAATTCAAACGGGCGAAAATGGATTTACCTATCGCCTTAGGAAAAACAATTAACAACGAAGTCTTCGTAGCAGATTTAGCAAAGATGCCTCACCTACTGGTTGCAGGTGCAACTGGTCAGGGTAAGTCTGTTGGTATCAATGTGATCCTGATGTCCTTGATTTACAAGAAGCATCCATCACAAATCAAATTCGTACTGATTGACCCGAAGAAGGTCGAACTCTTTCCTTACGCACGTTTGGAAAATCATTTCCTCGCTTACCTACCAGGGCTTGACGAACCAATTGTAACTGATACGACTAAGGTTGTTCATACGTTGAACTCGCTGCTGATTGAAATGGACACGCGTTACAACCTTCTGAAAAAAGCAAAGGCTAGAAATATACGTGAGTACAATGAGAAGTTCGTTTCCCGAAAACTCAATCCAAATAATGGACATGCCTTCATGCCTTTCATTGTTTTGGTTATTGATGAGTTTGCGGATTTGATTATGACCGCGGGTAAGGAAATCGAATTACCGATTGGACGATTGGCGCAGTTGTCAAGAGCTGTTGGTATTCACTTGATTATTGCAACGCAGCGTCCATCTGTAAATATCATTACGGGTGTCATCAAAGCCAACTTCCCGGCACGTATGGCATTCCGCGTTACCGCAAAAGTAGATTCACGAACCATCATTGATACTGGTGGAGCCGACCGATTGATTGGACGAGGAGATTTACTACTTTCTTTCGGTAGCGATTTGATCCGTCTGCAATGTGCATTTGTAGATACTCCTGAAGTAGATAAAGTAATTGAATATATTGCGAATCAGCAAGGTTACCCCACTCCTTGGTTCCTTCCAGAATTCCACGGCGATGACGATGGACCTTCTAAAGGTGGAGTCAATACAAACGACTTGGACGACAATTTTGTCGACGCTGCAAGGTTGGTTGTTCAGAATCAACATGGCTCCACTTCCATGATCCAAAGACGACTCAAACTCGGTTACAATCGCGCCGGTCGAATCATGGATCAGCTAGAAGCACTGGGCATTGTTGGCCCAAGCGAAGGCTCCAAAGCAAGGGAAGTTTTGGTCTATGATGAGGTCCAACTGGAACAATATTTGGAGGATATCAAAACTAGGAAATAGGAGGCAACCTTGTGAATGATTTCACGAGGCCAAACAAACCTGGCGGGTATTTTACCTGTCGGGTTTTTGTTTTTTCAGGAGAACTATTAACTGTTGACCCTTAGCTTTTAACTCCGCTCATTTTTTTATAAAACTTTTAACTATTAACGGTTAACTATTAAGTCACTCATTTCGTTTTATTGCTGTTGTGTTGTGATACCTAATATTTACGGACCGATGGCAGCTATTTATTAATGATTAAATAACAAAGTTCCCTTTAAACTAATTCCAATCAAAACCGTCTAAAAAACATACACTAAAAATAAATAAACGAATCATGAAGCAGTTCCTATTTTGCTTAATAGCCAGCTTG
>JBGCDT010000405.1:0-9409 GCA_045105695.1 Saprospiraceae bacterium
AAATTTAACTTTGTTAATACTCATGTTTTAAGTTTAAAAGTTGATGAATGTTATTAAATTAATTTGATCTCTGTTGTCGTTATTTAAAAACTGATTCATGTATCCGACCTCAAATCTGGCCGTTTTACTCAGTCGGTATCCCAACCCAAAGTAGAGTCGGTTTCTATCAAATAAAGTCTGTTCGTTATTGATGAAAATCTCATTGTAAGCGGAAGCATACCAAGTGTTATCAATCATGTCTGCATTATTAATTGGAACGTTCACCGCAAGAAAATATCGAAACCTCAATTTGAAATCTGTGTTATCAATCCACCGTTGCTCAAAGCGATAACGATGCTGCACTTTAACTCTAGAAATAGACTGACGAGTGATGAATTGCTGATAGATTCTATGCTCATCTACATTCATTTTATCATCTGTATTATCGAGGTAGTTTTGACTATGGATGTATGCATATCCTACAAGGATATTATTGTTGTTTTCTGTGAGGTTGTATCCAATTCCAGTTCTCAGAAGTAGTTGCTCCAGGTCACCTACTGCGTTATAATTTCGATACTGCACTTCGTGGTGCCAATTCCAGTTTTTATTAATTTTTTTGTTTCCGAAGTACATCAACCAATTTCCTAAATCGCTATTTTGTGCGTAACTGATGGTTGAAAAAACCATGATTAGTGAAAGGCTAAATATTATTTTGTTCATGTATTCTCAAGTGTTATTAATTTGCTATTATGTTCAATAGTAAAACTATTACGTTGTGGTAAAGTTCACTCATTTCTTCATTCTTTTGAAAAAAGATTCTTTGAGCTTAAACCAAAAATGTTACGAGGGGTTTTGCGCTTATTCGACCTACGAATCAGGATGATGAGATTGGAGAGAAGATCTTATTTTTTGAGGAGGTGGAATTTGTAAGGGTATTGTTAGACGGCTGGATTGTACTTCTTAGCTAAATGGTATCAATATAGCGTTACACCTACACTGGCAAGACATATCAGTGTACGATCTTTCTACTTAGATTTAGTTTTAAAAAAATCCCAGACTTCAGTTGCCATTTCTATATCGCCATTCTGATTACCTACAATCAATAGATAAAGATCACTATATCGCTCCACCAAACTTGGTTCTGTATGACCTCCATTCTCAATTTCATAGAGCGCTACCTCTGTCCCGTTTTGCCCATTGGCATATAGATGTTTGGTAACTGTCGAATTGTCGCTAGTGTTAGAATTCGTAAAATTGCTTATCTCAGCAACAGTATCTGTCGCATTTTTATCGACCCAGTATTGAATCGTATTTTCAGTTGAAAATACTTCTCCACGGTTTGATGCCATCTGACCTCCATCATAAGGAAGAAAAGAATCCTCCGTTCCATTCATGAAAAGTGCAGAAATTGGAGTTGATGAGTTATTGCATTTTGAATTTACCGAATTAGAGGCTACTATAGCAGCAAAGGCCGTAATCTTATCTGGGATTTCTTCCGCTAAACGAATCGAAAAATGCCCTCCATTTGAAGTTCCGACGGCAAATACTTTGGACGCATTGGAATTGTATTCCGATTGGATATAATCAAGTAGTTCTTCAATGAATTGAACATCATCAACCGTTGGATTTGTTGAAGCATCGTTTCTGCAATCATTCCATCCTCTTTTATTATTTGAACCAAGTGTTCCGTTGGGAACAGCTATAATTAAATCTTCTTCCACCGCTAAATCCAGCCAGGCTTTATAAGGCGCTTTAACATTCGATAAACCCAGTACATCATTATAGTTCCCTCCGTTTCCATGAAACAATAAAACAACAGGGGCATTCATAGAATTGTCAGGAACGTATAGGTGATAGTTTCTATCAATCCCGCCACTCGTCATGACTTGGTTTTGCAACAAACCTTTTTCTACTTCAGGATCTATTTCATTTCTGTTGCATCCTAAAACAAAACATAGTAAGATTAGTAGTGTAAGTCTATTCATAATTTTATTTTATTACCCAATAGACTGTAATGAATGTCCATTGAATTTTATTCCAATTTAGAAAAAAAATTAAGCATATTCTTAGTACTTGTAGCTTCTAAAATTACCTCTTTTGTTTTTTCATCTTCCCATCCAGAAGTAACTAAGCCCACTAGTTTACCCTTTTTATCTACTATTGGAGATCCACTCAAACCTCCAAGATTTGTGGGGCCTTTTATTTGTATAAGGTTATGATAATTCCCTTCTGTTTTCTCATATGCATATTCATATACGCGTTGTATTCCTGTTGTATCACCATAGGACCAACCAATGGCATATAAACTTTCCCCTTTTTCAAGTGGTGTATTCCTGAATTTTAGAGGATTATGTTTTGATTTATTTTCTTTGATTGAAAATATTATCCAGTCGTCATAATTGTCCCAATTTGTATACATATAATCCCAGGTAAGGGAATCTGTTTTGTTTGGATTTAATAATTTATCCATGACTACATATTCACTTTTACTATTTTTTGGATGCATCTTCCATTCCTTTAAATCTCCTTCAAAATCTACGACTTTCATTTTATCTGTTTTGGTAATCATTAAGACATGCTTTGCCGTGACTCCATAGGTCGTGTTTTTGTGAGTGACTAAAAAACCATTAGAAGCATTTGGGTTGTCAAAGGATGAATCAAAAAAAGAAACATTGTTTATGAGGCCAATTGGTTTCTTCTGTAGTTTTTTTACTGGGGAGCAACTAATTATTAATAAGAATACAAGTAATAATGATACATTTTGTCTAAGTTTCATGATCTCGATATTTATATAGGCTAATAAATACGAGTAATGTAAATCGAATTAATGTCAAGATTTAATTATGAGCTGGTTTAACAAGTCAATAACAAGTGCTGTCAAATTGGGTGTTAATTTTAAGAATAAAAAGTCAACTGCTATTTTTTTATAAATTTTTTCTTACTCCAACTCGACCACTTCCGTCTGAATACCAATTTTCCATTTCCGTAAATTTAATATATCCATGTCTGCTATAAAACCTTAGAGCTTTATCGCCTGAGGTCCATAACCAAATATGCTTTACTCCTAACAGTGCGACTTGTTCTTCTATTGATTCCAATAGTCTGGTTCCTAGTCCCTCCGAACGATATTCTTTCTCAACAAATAAATCAGTCAGAAGAAACCACCCCGAATAATTTTTTCCATTCTTGTATGCTAAACCTGAAGAACATCCAATGAATTTGTCTCCAATTAGCGCCACGAAGCTGAACCTCTCTGAACTTTCTAAGGCTACACCTTCTTCAATTGATAATTTATCGAATCCAGCATTCATCAGCTCTACTTCTGCAGAGGTCATTTCACGATTTATGATGTTGATTTTGTTCATTGCGAAGGCTGTGGAGTTGGTAGTTTTCTTTTTTTATTTTCCAAGTTGTAAAATTCTAATTGCTCCTTGAATTACTAAAACAAAAACAATTATTCCAATTATCAAATCAGGTTTATTTGAATTCAACCAATTGACCAATATACCAGCTGTTATTACCCCCAGATTTATTATCACATCATTTGAGGTGAAAATCATACTTGCTTTTATATGTGCTTCTTCTTTGCTCTTTGACTTTTGTAAAAGATATAGACAAATTCCATTTGCAATAAGTGCAAAAATCGAAACGATAATCATGGTTGAAAAATCAGGAAGCTTCTCTTCTCCGAGAAATCGTCTTAAAACTTCAATAAACCCAATAACAGCAAGTATGATCTGAAAAGCCCCAGCAAGTTTAGCAATTTGTTTTTTCTTTACTATTGTTCCTCCGACAGCAAATAGACTGATTCCGTAGACAAAACTATCAGCAAGCATATCCAGACTATCAGCAACAAGTCCCATTGATTTTGAGATTAATCCTGTTGTCATTTCGATTATGAAAAAGGAAAAATTTATTGCGAGTACTGTCCAAAGCAATTTTCTTTGGTTTGAGTTTTCTTTGAATTCCGTTTGGTTGCTTTGTTCTGTTGAAATTTTCTTTCCGCCTAAGTTCAGTTGAACAATTGACTTTTCAATTTGATCTAATTCTCCATTGTGAAAAACAATCAATTTTCGATTTGGGATGTCAAAGTCTAGATTTGCAATACTTGAAATTTCGTCTAATTTCATTCGGATTAAATTCTCTTCCGAGGAACAATCCATTTTAGAAATTTCAAATATTGTTTTTTGCATTGGTTTTTTTCTTTTTTAATTGACTATAACGATTCGATATGCACTGTACAACTGCCCACTTTTCCCAAGCTTTCCGCTCGATAGTATAGCTGTATATAGAGTGTTGTTCAATGTATTTGCTCTATAGCTTAATTCTATTTTTATATGGACTTCGCCCACTAAATACATTTAATTTTAAGTTTAAGAAGTTGCAAATTTCATTTCCTGATCGTAATAATTCCAAATAATTCCTCTCACTGTCAATTTCTAAAACGCTTCTACTATCTAGCTTTAATTCTAAACAAACTTGAGGATGATTTCCAATCTCTTGATCTTCTTGGAAATATAAATTTACTGCTTTTATCTGGTCTTCCTTAGTATCTGTATCATCAACCTTGAATCTTAGGTGTGACATTTTATTTATTATTATTTCTTTCTTTTTTATTTGCTCGTCTTTGAGTTTGAAAGAATCTATTGTCATTCCTATAGCCACAACTATTAAAAATGGAACCATAAGCAAAAAATACCAATATTCTAAGTTATAATTTTTTATCAGCATTAAATCCCAACTGATAAATCCAGCTAAGAGTAGAATAGTAATTGCTATAAATCTTGAATTTATTAAATCAGTACGTTTTCCGTGTCTTGATTTTGTTATAACGATTTCTGATTCAGCTTTGTCAATTTTCAATCTACTATCAAACTCTAGCCATTCTGGATTCTTTTTCATTATCTTAGATGTCAAGTATTTTCTTTCAGTACAATATTTTTCAATCTATTCAGATAGCTGACTGCCAAATTTATCCTTATTGTTAAGGATAAAAGATAATTCATTCTTACTAAGAAAATCGAAGTTATCCATTTGTATTGTTATTGGGTTTTTCATAGTGCCCAGTATTTGTATATCCAAAACAAGCACATCCATTACCCATATATCCGTTATAGACACGCTAAAATACCTCTTTCCATCAAAATATTCAAAGCACTCCTCCCCATACTATTATTCACCCTCCAATCAGATCAGAAATCATCATTACAACAACCTCATTCCAATGGTGTCATGAATGCCATACATAAGGATTAGTAAGACAAGGTTTTCTATTCCTATAGAAGATCATTGAATAAATCAGAAAGATGAAAGTTGTAATGATGATTTCTGATGCTTCTTATCATTACTTCTTATTGTAGAAAATTATTTTGCAGTTTTCGTCATAAAGACACTTCTCAACTACCACCAAGTAATAAAAAACTGAGAATATGATTCATTCTGTTTTCTCCAACATAGTAAAGACTGTTTTTCTTTAGTAATGAAATTAATGTGTTGTTGTATTTCGTCGTATTCAATCCAGCTGTCGTTATCGGAGGGTTTCATTCCCCATTCACTTTTGGAAGGTATATAGTACTCGCCATCAGTATGGTCCAGACCTCGAAATGTTGCTGTATCCATATAAAGCCCTGTTGTATTTTTTTTATAAATGAAGCTTAGATCTCCTTTTATTTGGTAAGGAATAAATAAGGATGCCATTAAACAAAGAGCTTGATCTATTTCGTTAACTGCTAATTCATTAATACTTTCTTTGGTAGGTTCCTTAAATAGAAGAGGGAATTGATTGCTTTTTAATTTTTCTAATTTTGTTTTTAGGGAATCATTTCTATTTGGACCAACCCAATTATTTATTGCATGGGTAGAAATGCTAGGATCGTATAAATAGAATTTGTATGCTAACTCAAGGTGTAATATCTGACCAGTATTTTGTTCTCGAATTATGAAATCTATCTCACCTATTGTTTTTTTATTTTCTTGTATTTGAAGACTTTCATACAATAGCTCATACTTATTTGAAGACTTAATTAATTCAGACACAATCCGTTCAACTAAATGGCCAAGTCTTAATTTTTTAGGTAATTGAAAGTCAAGAACTTCTTTTAAACTTAGTTGAGCTAAGTTAAAAGTCTGCACTCCAGTTATTGCAGTGTCAAGTGTCTTCGCTTCTAATATTGAAGTAATTCTTTGTAGGGAATTCATTTTAATTGTCGAATGAGGTTGTAATGCCTTTATGAGTTCTGTTTTGTTGGTATTCGCCCTACGTAAGCTTCATTTTTCTAAATGTTAAACTTATACGTCCTCGTTCCGAAACAACTTTCGGAATTGAATGCTGCCACTCTTCTTGGATAGATGCTGGCATATAAATTAAAGAACCGGGGGTAAGCACATAGTTAAGTAATTCTGTGGGAACAGCCTTTCTTCTAATTTGAAAAATCCTAGAGTCTCCAATGCTTAGAATTGCAATTCCAGTATCTGCTACCAAAAAATGAGTTGTGTCTCCATGCCATCCCATTTTTGATTTTCCGTTTTCGTAATAATTCAGAAAACAATTGTTAGCCTTGAAACCTATAACAGGTTCTAAGCGATCACTAAGTTCATCCATGAAAGGGTGGAATGGCTCAAACTTATGTTTTTGTTCTGAATAGTCATAGGGCTGCCCAAAACTAGCTGTTTTTCTGGCGTACATATTATCGTTCCAGGTTATGGTAGAGCTAAGGAAATTATATAATTTTTCAGTAGCATCGAAAAAATCAGGATCGAAAATGATTGCGGATCTAATGTCTTTCATAATATATTATTCACTAATAAATTATTATCTATTCTGATGCCTAGGTTTCAGTATCGAGTCTATTATTTAAGTTACTGATTATCTACCAGTCAATTTTATCGTTTGAAATTTCAGTTGAATTAAGTATCACACTTCCTAGATCTAATGGTTTTATTTTGTGATGTTCTCAGTCTAGTCGCACTATAACATCTCAACTTTAAACAGGTATCTTTTTTATTAGTTCAGCTTGTTGAAAACGATTAGATGTATATCCCACTGCTGCTCACCAAATTCTCATTTTACTAGGTCCACCTAATAGATGCCGGTAAAGCCTATTCCAGGGCCTTGTGTTTCGCTGATAAATTACAAATATTTAATATATAATAGCTATATTACATTAAAATTTTACAGCAAATGTCAAAGTATTCTAAACAGTTCTTGGAGAACATAATAAAAAGTAGTTCCAATCCAATCTTTGTTAAGGACGCTAACCTTAGGTTTGTTTTAGTGAACGATGCATTCACGCGAATGACAGGCATTGAAGCGCAGGATATCCTAGGTAAGGATGACTACGATTTTTTTCCTGCTGCCCAAGCAGATGTTTTTAAAGCAATTGATGAAGTAGTACTTAATACTGGTGAAGAGAATTTCAATGAAGAAAAATTACTAGGCCCAGATGGAGTTACCTTGACCTTGAATACTGGGAAAAATTGCATAACAGATGAATTGGGGAATCGTTACATCGTAGGTAATATTTATAATACTACGGAAAAGAAACAACTTATAGATAACCTGAAAGTGAGTAATCAAATGCTGGAACGTTATGCGCATTTGGTTTCTCATGACTTAAAATCTCCTATAATTACGATTCATCGATTTGCTCAATTGTTGTCAAGGTCCCTCGTTACAAAACTGACCACAACGGAAACAGAGTATTTAGATTTTATCACTAGTTCAAGTTTGCGATTGTTCGAATTGGTTCAGAAGATTTTGGATTTTTCTCATTTGAATATGCAAGAATTGCACTTGGTGAAAGTGGATGCTAATGAATTGTTAGCTGATGTAAAATCTGATCTAAGAGTGTTAATTGAAGATGGAGACTGCTTGTTGGATATTGAAAGGTTGCCTGATGGTTTTTTTTGTGATAAACGTTTATTAAACTCGGTATTTCAAAATTTGATAAGCAATGCTATTAAGTTTAGAGTAGATGACAAAGCTTGTGTAGTCAAAGTTACTTGCGATCAAGTTGATAATGCTTTTCTCTTTACAGTGGCAGATAACGGCATCGGAGTAGACGAAGAGGAGCAGGAAGAGATCTTCGAGATGTTTGCAAGATTAAGTTCAAACCCCAATGTTTTAGGGTCAGGAATAGGTCTAGCCTTGTCTAAGATGATTGTAGAAAGACATGGAGGTAAAATTTGGGTGGAATCAGAACTAGGAAAGGGTTGTCAATTCAAATTCACAATACCACAGGATATAAATATCCCAATTCAAAGCTAGTGTATTAACTACCATTGTCTTGGAGTGAGTCTATGACTATTCTAGGCTTAGTAGGGGGGGGGATTAAGATCTTCTAGAGATCATTTCAATGCTTTTTTTGATTTAATTCAAGCTTTCTCATTGGCATAGAATCAATTAGATCGAATAATTCTTGTTTTGTTAAAATATCTGTTTTATCCAGTTTTATATTTCCGTCCAATCCTATTAGAACGATTCTAAAAGTATCTTTATCACTTAGGAAGGTTTCATGAGTTTTATCAATCATTTTCCATTCTAAATTCTTAGACTTTTCTAGGAAATCATTTGCCGTATATTTTTGACCAATAACCTGAAATAATATTAATTTTCTTTCTCTGAATTCTTCATCTGAAGAATCAAATTCTTCAATTTGAAGTTGATACTTGGTTGCTATTTCTTTCTCAGATTGAATAATTAATATTCTATTCTCCCATTTATATTTTTTTAAATCTTGACCATTCATCATTTCAAAGTTAAAAATACCTATAGTGATAAAAATAAAGTAGTAAATATATTTTTTCAAGAACATCAGCATTAATTTTTCAAGAATTTTTATTTGTAGGATGCGTATATAACGCAAGAGTTACTACTCAGTACTTCATTTAAAAACCAAACCTAATATTACCACCTCTTTCCAATCTCCTAAATGAAATTCTTCGCCATGTTTCCACTATCCTTTCTCAATTGCTGAATAATTATTTTGACAACTAAAAAACCAAAAAGAAAAAGAAATTTTAAATATTCTATCTGATTAGCGTTATAGAGCCATTAATATTTTGATTAATCCCTTCAATGTTTTTATAGTTTAATTTAAAAGCATAAACTCCTGATTGCATATTACGTCCTTTATATGTGCCATCCAACTCGTCCAAATAATTATTAGTTTCATAAACGACCCCTCCCCAACAGTTAAAAATGATAAAATGAAAATCAGTGAGCTTGCAAAAAAAAAAAAAAGAATATCCATCATTCTTTCCATCGCCATTTGGAGTAAAAACATTAGGCAGATATACATTGCAATTACAATCCTTAAAATCAATGATAATACTATTAGATACTGAAATGCAATTACCTATGGCTACTTCGACCCAATAAGTGCCTTGTTCTGTTACACTTAAAATCGGATCAGTGGAATTGTCTTGCCAT
>JBGCDT010000406.1:0-5286 GCA_045105695.1 Saprospiraceae bacterium
GACCATATCTACTATTGTAAAATCGAAGTTGTCTTAGTTTAGAAATTACTGCTTAGACACAAATATGGCCTCGTAGTTCAACTGGATAGAATATCAGATTTCGGCTCTGAGGGTTGGAGGTTCGAATCCTCTCGAGGTCACTAAACGGGAATTTTCAATATTGTTTTGAAAGTTCCCGTTTTTATTTGCTCCTAAGTTATCTGATAAACAGGCTATTTGAGCAAAAATAGAGTTGACTCTAAAAGTTTGAACTCTCTTGTTTTTGAAGTCATACCCTAAACCGTCTGGAAACAGCATATATTGGAGTGCTCTCTTTGTTTCAATATTCCCAGAATTCCACAACAGCGGTAGATTGAGCGCATATTTAAGTGCTAGGTTAATGGATTTTTTAAGGTTTGAACTATCAAAGCTGTGAGACGATAAATGATCTTGTTTCTCTTTGATTTCAGCAGATAGTTTTGCTTTGAATTTATCGTATTGAGACCTGTTTATCTCCTCAAATACGTAACGCTCCTCTAGTCGGTCTAGCTTGTTTTCTACTGCTGTAATTTCTTTACTTAGTCTTTCAGATTCCTTGATGCCTTCTTCATTCATTTTTACGAAAGTGTCATAGATGATTTCCTTTAGCGGAGCTACATATTTTTCATCCTTTAAAGTGTAAGTAACTAACAGGTCTAAAAACTCTTTGTGCAGCTTCTTGGCGCTTCTATTCTCTTTACTTCCTTTGCGTCTGTTCTTGTAATAGTACAGACCTTTTTTCTTAACGATGAATCCTGTATAAGGTGTTCCGCAAGCAGTTGATTTTAGAAACGTTTTTAAAGGCAAATTTTCATCATCAAAAGAGTACTTTCTAGTTTCTGCTCCGGCGTTCAATAGATTATGAATTTTTAAGAAAATCTCTCGAGATACTAATGGTGGATGATGTCCTTCAATAATTTCTCCAGGAATAAGGTTATTGACTATAAGTCCGCAATAAAAAGGATTTCTGAATAAATCGCTTAATCTTTTATCATTAATTTTCAATCCCTTTTTCTGAAGCTTATTAGCAATTTCTACGTGTGACATATTGCTATTTGCTTTCCAAAGAAAAGCCTGTTTTAAGAGCTTTCCTTCTTTTGTGATGACAAAGTTGGGTGTTTTACCTTTTCCTGGATTAGTATTGGTATAACCAAACGGATATGCGCCAGTCCAATGCCCTTTACGAAGTTTCTCTTGCATTCCAGATACTGACTTGTCTCGTCTCAATTCGTTATCAAATTGAGAGAACATATAGTATAGATTCTGTTGAAATGAGCCTGCACTCGTAGAGGTATCAACCTCTTGTGTGGCAGATATGGTAACTATTCCTTGTTTCTTAAGTTGATCACTTATATATGCTCCATTTGCTCCAGTACGTGAGAATCGGTCATAAGAGTAAACAATGATATATCCAATGTTGCTTCTACGTTTTACATAGTTGAGCATCTTCTGGAACTCTTTGCGCTCATCACTTTTGGCTGATTCATAAGTTCCACCAAAATATTCAATAACCTCAAGTCCTTTCTTTGTAGCTAGTTGTTTACAATATTTGAGTTGTGTTTCTAGACTAGCATTATTTTCAGCTTGTTCTTTTGTGGAAACACGTGTGTAGATGACTGCTTTTCCATCGGTTCTTAATTTTATAGCTTTTCCTTCTTTGGCAAAACTTTTAAACGGAGCTAGGTCTTTCATATTAATTGATGTTTTGAATATGAGTGCACAAAATTTGTGCAAACTCTTCCATAATTTTGATTGTAGATGCCGCCTGTTCCTCATTATATTCTTCAAATCCTTTGAAAGATCTGAGACGTTTTACGGTCATCTTTGGTTGTACTAACGGTGTCTTTTTCTGTTCACTTTCTTTTAAATGCATTGTTAAGCGATAAACACTAGGCTTGTTTTTAAGTCCTACTGTTAACTGTAATTTGACTAGCTATAAACTAGTTTTTCTCTTACGTGCCACGCTAAAAATACTTCCGTTAGTAAGTATAATTTCAAGACTATTATAGTCTTGATGCTTTATTAATTCTACAACTTCTGTTGCGTTATTGTCAATTTCAATATTTGATGATCCTGTGCATTTGAAAGAATTGAATTTTTGATTCATTAAAATCAAAACTCCTTGAACTTCATCTCTTGTAAGTCCTTGAGCCCATTCTAAATCTGGATAGACAAAAAGCCATTTGATACTTTTCTCTACGATGGAGTCCAAATGAATTCTGATGTGATTCTTCGGTTGACTTGACTCAAATAATTGATTGCTAACAGTCACTTCTCTTATGAGTGAGTTGCCATCTTTTTCCACCTCTAGAACAAAAGATTTTTCTTCTAGTAAAATCTGTTCAGTGGTATCTAGTAATACTTGATCCGCTTTCGCGAAAGCGTACTCATACACCTCAAGAATAGCCTCGCTTTTTAAACCAAAGGCGCGTAATTCCTGAATGATTTCTAACCAAAATATCTCTAGAAGACAGAATCGCGCCCAAGTCTCGTGGTTATCTCGTCTATCTTTTAAAAAGCCATCGCGCTGCCATTTAGACAACAAAGCACGTCGAATACCTAAGATAAATTTACCTGAGTACTTTTCTTCTTGAAGAATCTCTTGAGTTGTTTTAGTCACATCTTTATTTTGAATATTAATCACTCAAATATACAATTATGTATTTATAATAATACATAAAAATTACATTATTGAGCTGTTGTAAAAGTATGTGCTTCTTTTTTACATTCGTTTTCTAATTTATTTACAGTGTTTTGCTAATTCTTTTATACTGTTTATGATGTTGTTTTACAATGATTTACATTTTTATTTGTGTTTTTAAAAGTGTAGCTTTGCCTACGATAATTCGATAATGAAAATGCTAAAAAAGCAACTTTTACAAATTCCCATAGCATACAGTTACACATCTGATGCTTTGTTTACTTCGGGAATAGATGACCATAATTTCTTATTCTGAAGCACTAAAAGCTTTGGATACTTATGTAAAAAACTACAACGATCGTTGTGCAAGTTTGCGAGATCGAATAAAGCAATCAACCATAGCCACTGCTAAAGATTTGATACGACTATATGGATTAGAGCTTAGAAAAATAAAGTATAATCCTGAGTTTGTTTTACCACCATTACGCACTAACAATAGGTATCTCGCTAAGGTGGGCAACACTAGTAGTAGGACTATACAACGGCATATCAAACGACTACAGGTTGCTGGTATAATCATCCAAAAAAAATGGCGAGGTTCTCGAGCGAGTTACGATATTCACTTATTACCAGAATTATTGTGTATAACTGCACCAAAAACTGTTCAAAACAACGAAAAGGACAAAAATGTAGTTAATCAAAACACTTCTAATAATCAAATACTTAGGGATAGTAAAACGACAATTTGTCCTCATAGAGATACTAGTAACAATAGTTACATAAATAATATAATAATAGCTGTTGATAAGTTGAGGACTGATAACAACTCATTACCACTCGCGTTGGTGTCAAAGTCACGCAACGCTACTGGAAACAGTTTAACAAGATACACAGGGGAAATAGCCCCAAAAGAATATGAAAACGCAGGAGAAACAGCACGGGACAGTCGAGTCAAAAAACAAACTGGCGCCGAAATTTTGGAGCCTGATGTGGCTCGTGCCGTTTCACTAAATAACTATGCAGATAAATTGTGGGCTTATGCTTTTAAAGAACTTTATACAGAAACTCCACTTACCGATGGTCAAATAAAAACCGCAAAGCGATTGCTTTTGAAATGGTATGAACCAGTTGCTGAAGCAAATTTAGAACTGGTACATCAGGTGTATTTACAACGGATTGATATCGTGAGGAGATATGTAGAGAAAGATTCTCACAGATTTGTCCAATTACCGAATCGTTTTTTTGATCCTAATAATCCATCAGGTTTTACTGGAACAAAAAGTTGGTATCAAAAAGCGTTAAAACAAAATAGAAAGTCCCAAGAACAACTCGCGTTGAAAGTTGCTATTTTGAAATTCAAGAATAATGAAAAGCTTGACACCGCTTTGCAGCAACCACGTCTTGCAATGTTTTTGAATTGTGAGAAATCGGTCAAGGCTTTAAATAAACCAGATTTACTAAACCTATTTTATAAATCGGTGGCTGAATTTATCTAGGGTATAAATTCGTAAGTACTGTAAACATTAGGATTCTTTATAATTTGTAGATGTGTTCAACTGAATTGTTTTGATTAAACCACGTTATTACGCTTGCGTAAATCATTATGATAAGAATCTATAGGGTTATCAATTAGAAAACACAGCTTACATTGATGCAAAACCACTTGTGCTTTCTCACAACAATAGATGCAAGTTATAAATACCAACTCTAAAAAGGTTTTCGATGTGTGTTATACAACTAGTAGCTTCAGGGCTCTTTTTTGATATAGTTTTTGAGTTCAAATAGAAAACGAGGTTCCTATAGGAAGTAGAAAACGACTTTGGGTTCAAAAGTTTTATTACTTGCTATACTTTTATAGGGATGCGAGCTGTTTTTCTAGTTTTGTATGATTTCAAGTAATTAGTGAAACTACTATTAGAAAACGAGCTTCCTTAAGGAGTAGCAAATCAATTTGAGAGTAAAAGTTTTACTACTTGCTATAGTTTTATAGGGATCCGAGCTGATAATACCACTTTTAGATATCCCACCTACTTCCCATTTAAAAACCTCAAGAGTTTTAGTAAAAAGAAAACGAGCTTGCTTAAGAAGTAGCAAATGAATTTGAGAGTAAAAGTTTTGCTACTTCCCATAATTTTATAGGGGTGTAAGCTGTCAATACCCCTTTTAGGTATTCGACCTACTTCCCATTTAAAAACCTCGAGAATTTTAGTAAAAAGAAAACGAGCTTCCTTAAGGAGTAGCAAATGAATTTGAGAGTAAAAGTTTTGCTACTTGCTATAGTTTTATGGGGATTCGAGCTAATAATATCATTTTCAGGTATCAGATCTAATTCACATTAAAAACCTCGAGAGTTTTAGTAAAAATAAAACAAGCTTCCTTAAGGAGTGACAAATGAATTTGAGTGCAAAAGTTTTGCTACTTCCCATATTTTTATAGGGATCCGAGCTGATAATATCTCTTTTAGGTATCAGATCTAATTCACATTAAAAACCTCAAGAGTTTTAGTAAAAATAAAACGAGCTTCCTTAAGGAGTAGCAAACGAATTTGAGCACAAAAGTTTTACTACTTCCCATACTTTTATGGGGATGCGAGCTGATAATATCACTTTCAGGTATCAGATCTAATT
>JBGCDT010000407.1:0-7210 GCA_045105695.1 Saprospiraceae bacterium
GTTGGTTTTGCGACTCAAGCTCGTCAGAATTCAGCGGATGATGATTCAAAAGCAATCATTCAGAATGCACTGAAGCGTACTTTTTCTCCTGAATTCCTAAATCGTATTGATGACGTGATAGTCTTCAACAGTCTTGGTAAAGAAGATATCTTTAAGATTATCGACATCACATTGAGCGACCTACATAAGCGATTGGATGGAATGGGGTATAGCCTTATATTGGCAGACGATGCGAAGGACTTCGTCGCTGAGAAAGGGTTTGATCCACAGTTCGGAGCGAGACCATTGCATAGAGCAATTCAGAAATACATTGAAGATCCGTTGGCTGAATTCATTTTGAACGAAAATCCAGAAGAGGGAACTAAATTCCAAGCTGATCTTGATAAAGACGGTAAGGGATTAGTCATCTCACTGGCAGAAAAAATGGGTTCCGATACGGAAGCCAAGAAATAGAGCAGCTTTTCGAAGAACTGCTTTGTCCCGAATCTTTCGATGAAAGGTTCGGGATTTTTCTTTTTTCCACTATATTTCCTTTTCTTTATAGCGACAACAATAAAACTATTTCGCTAATCGAAACGTTAAAAATATAGTAAGCTCAAAATCAATGGCTTATAGCGTAAATTACGCAAATCTTTATTTTCATTTTTTTCATTAAATAAACAACATTTGGCTAAAAGAAGAAACAACTACCCCAGAAGGGAAGAAAAACCAAGATTTAGAATCAATCACCAAATCCGAGTTCCTCAGATACGACTAGTAGGTGATAATTTCGAAGAACTAAGTGAAGCCGTAGGACAAACCCTTGAGCCTGGCATTTACCCTACTCGAAGAGCACAAGACATCGCTCGTGATGTTGATCTCGATCTCGTAGAAATCTCTCCTAAAGCAGATCCTCCTGTTTGTAAAATTATTGACTACAAAAAATTCTTGTACATCAAGAAGAAGAAGGATAAAGAAATCAAAGCCAAGGCAGTCAAAACAGTGATCAAAGAAATCCGCTTTGGACCGAATACAGACGAGCATGATTTTGAGTTCAAGTTACGCCACGCTATTAAATTCCTAGAAGAAGGGGCTAAAGTAAAAGCTTATGTTCACTTCCGTGGTAGAACAATTGTCTTTAAGGATCGTGGAGAATTACTGCTGCTCAAGCTGTTGAAAGAGACAGAGGATGTTGGTTCCGCAGAAGCATTGCCAAAGATGGAAGGTAGAAGAATGATTGTAATCATTGCTCCAAAAAAATCTTCTAAAAAGTCCAGTAAAAAGAAAGCATCAACTGAAGAAGATAATCAGTAATAGATTTGTCCTTTTCAGTCTAAAAGAATACCTTTGCAGCCTGCTAGAAATAGCGGGCTATTTTTTTATTTAAACTAAAAGCATATATATGCCTAAGATGAAGACTCACTCTGGAGCCAAGAAGAGATTCAAGGTAACCGGAAAAGGTAAAATCAAGCGTTTTAGTGCGAAGACTTCGCATATGATGCGTAACAAGTCGAAAAAAGCTAAACTCAGATTGAGACACGCTTCTATCGTCAAGCCTTGCGATGAAAAGAGAATCAAACAATTACTCTGCCTTCGCTAAAACCATCAACCTATTTTTTAACGAGGATACAGGATTAAAGCAATCTGAAAGGATCCCTGTATTGTACTAAAATTACAACTTATGCCTAGATCAGTAAATGCGGTGGCTTCTAGAAAGCGTCGCAAAAGAATTCTAAAACTCGCAAGAGGTTATTTCGGTGCGCGTTCTAAAGTTTATACAGTAGCGAAAAACGCTGTTGAAAAAGCACTTGGATACGCTTACAGAGATAGAAAAAATAAAAAACGTGCATTCCGCAGATTATGGATCGCTCGTATCAATGCTGGCGCTCGCCAGAATGGCACGACTTATTCTCGTCTAATGCACGGTTTATCACAGAACGGATCTGTATTGAACAGAAAAGTGCTAGCCGACTTGGCTATGAATCATCCAAATGCTTTCAAAGCAGTTGTCGATTCTGTGAAAAAGTAATATTAAATTATTGCTGTAAAAAAAGGAATGAAGATTAGGTTCTTCGTTCCTTTTTTTTGTTTTGTAATTATGCGGAAATTGATAAGCTATTGGACCTTTTTTTGCATATTATCCCTCGGAATATTTTTATTCTTATTCACTCCCCTATCGAACATCTTAAGTATCTGACCTGTTTATTGTACGTAAGTATCCAAAGTGCGACTTCTGGAATACAATTAATAAATAGTTTACTTGAGAAAACTGAAATTAATTCCTGTTTTACCTATATTTGCTTTGAGCAAAGTAAGTTAGTTTTCCCCACATATCAATAAGACTTATTCTGCTCTGCAAGTGCTTTATACTAACACAAAGGTCTTTTATCCCCAAGAAGCCTAATTCTTACTTGCAACAATTGAATATCCCATGTACATAAAACATCCATTGTTCTACACACTATTACTATGTCTATTCTGTTCTGATCTTTCTGCTCAGGAAATCATCAGAGGACCTTACCTTCAACTTAGTACTACTTCTAGTATTCGTATAAAATGGCGAACAGACTTTCCAACGGACTCTAAAGTCTGGTATGGTGATTATCATGATTCTCTCAACGAGGAAGTTTATGATGATGAGCTTACTACAGAACATTCTGTTGAAATAACTGGATTAGATCCAGATACTAAATATTACTATGCAGTTGGTACTAGTGCAGCTCAACTCGATGGCGAATCCGACGACCACTATTTCAAAACTCATCCAGAAGAAGATAGTACTCCCGAAATTAATATCTGGGTATTAGGTGACGCCGGTTCGAAGGACAATTATCAAAGAGAAACCAGAGATGCTTACTACAACTGGAATGGTGACGACCATATTGATATGATGCTTCTTTTAGGAGATAATGCATACGAAGACGGAACCGATAGTGAATACCAATACGGCTGGTTTGAAGATATGTACGAAGACCGTCTCATCAACTCAGTCATGTGGTCTGCTTATGGGAATCACGATGCTGGCTCTGCAGATAGTGAAACAGAAACTGGGGTTTACTTCGATATATTTGATTTTCCAAGAGATGGAGAATGCGGAGGAGAACCTTCAGGAACTGAGGCCTATTATTCATTTGATTATGGAAATATTCATTTGATTTCACTTAACTCACATGATGGCGATGCTGTTGAAGGTGGAGAAATGATTGAGTGGTTAGAAAATGATTTAGAAGATACCGACAAAGATTGGATCGTAGCTTTTTTCCACCATCCCCCTTATACTGGATACAATGGCAATAACTCTGATAACAACACCAAGGAAAAATTAATGCGTCAAAACGTTGTCCCTTTACTTGAAGACGCTGGTGTAGACTTAGTCGTATATGGCCACAGCCATGTTTACCAACGCTCTTTTCTAATTAACGGACACTACGATATCTCGGCTACTTTTGATCCTGAAACAATGGCTTTAGATATCGGTGATGGAAAAACAGATGGGGATTCTCCTTATGTAAAAGCAATTGGAGGACCTGACGATGGACGTGGAACAGTTTACATCAGTACAGGCGCAGCAGGACCGCTTTCGACTAATCATATTCTAGATCACCCAGTGATGTATTACAATAACTCAGCTGAAAATGGCTCGCTAGGATTAAAAGTAGACGGCCTTGAGTTGAATGGCTATTATATTGACATTGAAGGAAATATAGATGATCATTTTACGATTGTGAAGCAGGTAGAACCTCCAGTGATCACAATGCTCAATCCTCAAAACGGAACTTATTACGAAAACATTGAGACCATTTCTATATCAGCAGACGCTTCTGATAGTGACGGAACTGTTGAGCAGGTAGCTTTTTATATAAATAATGAATTGATCTCAACAGATTTTGATGCTCCCTACTCTACCACTTGGATTGCAACTGAATTAGGCGGTTATAGAGTAAAATGTATTGCAACTGATAATGATGGAAATATTAAATCCGCGATTTCTAATATACAGATTGGTCCTATCTCTTTTTGTGAAGAAGTCGTCGGGACAACTAATGATGCCGAAGAAACTCAATTTGGTGAGGTAAGTCTTGGAAGTTCAGATTTAGAAATTGGTTATGATAATAGTTATCAAACAGTTGCTGTTCGGTTTCCAGATCTAAGAATACCTAGAAACGCGACCATCAATAATGCTTACTTACAATTCACCGCAGAAGCTCCTTCGAATATAAATCCTGCAAATTTTAAAATTTATTGCGAAGACAATGATGATTCTGAAAGTCTAATAGGGGAAGATTACAACCTATCTACTCGACCAAAAACAGAAGCCGTAGTCAACTGGTCTCCACCAAACTGGAACTCCTATGGAGATGATGGAGTTGCTCAGCGAACACCTGACTTAGCTGCTTTAATACAGGAAGTTGTTTTTCGTCCAGGCTACGCTCCTAAAAGTGGCATTTCCTTTTTGCTAGATGGAGTTGGAAGAAGAAGAGCAATTTCTGAAAATGGAGATCCTGAAAAAGGACCTGTTCTTTGCATTGAGTATAACCCCTTCTGTGCAGACAGTGATAACGATGGTACTTGCGATTTAGTAGATCAATGCCCTGATGGATTAGAACCAGGAACCATTTGCGATGATGGCGATCCTGATACATTCGACGATGCAATTAACGAAGATTGTATTTGCGCTGGTAAAGTTTATGATTGTAACGAAGAGTCTGCTTACTTCGGAGACCCTTGTGACGATAATAATCCGAACACTTATAACGATGCTTGGAATACCAACTGTGAATGTGAAGGTGTTTATGCAACTATGACTTATGCTTGCTCTTCAATTGAAGCAACTGCGGATGATGCCGAAGAAGACGAGTCAGGAGATGTTAGATTGGATTCAGGCGACTTAGAAATGGTAAATGACAATGATAATCAGGTTATCGGTTTACGGTTCTCTGATTTAGAGATTCCATTTGGAGCAATTATTCAACATGCTGATATTCAATTTACAACTGACGGAACGGATAACATAAATCCAACTTTACTAAAAATCTATGGAGAAGCTACTGCCAATCCACTCTCTTTTGAAGAAGAAGATTATAACATTAGCGGACGACCAAAGACAGTAGCTGTCATTGATTGGACACCTGCCGATTGGCGTAAAAAAGGGAAATCTGAAAAGGAAGAACGCACTATTAATATTGCCCCAGTCATTCAAGAGGCTGTAAACCGTTGGGGATTTACAGATACCAGCTCTATTGTCATTATCATTGAAGGTATTGGGAAAAGAACCGCGGAATCCTTTGATGGAGAACCTGAAGAATCACCAAGACTTTGTGTAGATTACGCTATTGATAGTCCTCCAGGAGGCGGCTTCGGAGCACAAACAGAGGAGGGAGATAAAAACTTGAGTTCTTCGAATACTGATAAAGATCTTAATCAGAGCTCTAGGGCTGAGCCTCTAAAAGTTTTTCCTAACCCAACGAAGCAAGAAGTACACGTAACGTTTAGAAACAGTTCTACAGAACGTATTCCTTTGATAATCAGAGATATGAGTGGTAGAGTCGTTTTCCAAAAAGATATATTTGCTCAAGCTGGTAATAATCACTTTTTGATTCCGAACTTGGATGTGGAAAATGGGGTCTATGTTGTAAGTGTATTGTTAGATGGAATTTGGAGTTTGGAGCGATTAGTTGTTTTGGGTAAGTAGCAATTAAGTAAAGAAGAAATAAAAAAGCCGCTAAAATATTTTAGCGGCTTTTTTATTTCTTAAAGTTATTACAGAACTTTCTCCACTTGTAATTCTCCAGCCTCATTCGAAAACTGCAGAATATAAACTCCTTTATCTTCGGGCAATTGAATTTCATAGTTCCCTTTTCTATCCTTCCAACGTTGTAATAAGCGACCGTTCAAATCAAATAACGACAGCTGATGCTTCTCATTAGATTTTATCAAAAGTGATCTGTTTGAAAGACGAACTAATTCTACGAAAGTACTAAATCGTTGTTGCTCAAAAACACTTGATTCGATTCCCTCAATTTGATCACTAACCGACTTTACCAACACTGGGCTTCGGTCTGCTTCTTCATACATAGACTTAAATAGATCAATCTCAGAACTAGTCTCCGCAAACATTTCTTCCAACCATCTCTCAGGCACAGACTGATAATATACCGAGGCTGTTATCTGTAATGGCTCTACAAATCCATACATTGGAATGTGATAATAAATCATATCAGTTCCGCTACCTTCGCCGCTTCCCTGGTTATTGAAATCAGGATCCAATAAAACCTGTCCAGCTATTTGAGTCGTATCATAGACTGGATGACTCATAGAAAAACCTTCGGGTACTAGTCGGTTGTCTTTCAATAAATGATCCGCTCTGGTTAATACGGTTGTTGGATTACCAGCGACATCCGCTATGACCATTTCGTAAATCTGAGCTTGTGATTCATCTGTAATCACTTGATAGTGTGGCTCATAGAGATCATCGTGCGCAATGACATTATAGCTATCATCCATTTTACCAGAGTGGAAAAGAGTGTCTCCTTCTTCGTTTTGAACCAATAAAGAAATAATCGCTCGACGTGCTGGATAACCAGATGGAAATTTATGTCCCGCTTTATTTTTCAGTTCTAAAGCGATATAGCAAGTATCCTCTGTGCGATCTTGAAAAGATAAATCCAAGTTCAATGTTCTTTGTTGCAACATCTGCAAGGTCTTGTCAATCGTTTCATCAAAGGCCTCATCGGTAGCCTCTATACCAAGACTATTCGAATTCTCTTTTAGCAATTTCAACATCATGGTATTGGCTCCAACCAAGTCATGCAAATAAAAAGGAGATCGCTCCTCTGTATCAAAACCTGCGATTAATTTATAAGCCCCTTCTAGTGCAGGCATATGGCAATTCTGGCAACTGATGTCCTGTGGCTCGTAAATAGAATTCAACCATTCATGATAAGTTGCTTGCTCCACAAAAGTATTTCCAGTAGGTTCTCCACCCAAATCAAAAGTCTCTGTAACCAGACTGTGACAACCTGCACAATTTCCAGCATCACTAATGTGCGTACTGTAAACCGGTTTGTACATTGTAGCAGCCAACATAGGACTACTTAATGGACTAACAAAAGGGCCATAAGCAACCTTCGCTGTATCGAAAAACAAAGTCCCAGAATGATTTGAGCCCAACTGAAAATCACTTTGCTGGTGACAAGCCAGACAACCTACGCCATCCAATCCCAGTGTATCT
>JBGCDT010000408.1:0-28046 GCA_045105695.1 Saprospiraceae bacterium
ATTAGTATCTCTTTTTGGAATTGCAGCTTTAGTCTGACTAGCAATGGAGGTTGAAGAACTTATCGCAAATTCATCTCTAGAATCTTTCCCAATAGCAGAATGAATATCTACCTTTGCGATGTTGTCGTCAATAGAAAAAGAGTAATAGAAACACGGCGAATTTGAAACTGACAAAGCAGCGTTCGTAAAAGCATAGCTATCTGATTTACAGAAAAATAGCATGCAGAGGAGTTGGAAGAACAGAGTTCTGGCCATTGTAGAAGTCAAGATAGGTGATTGTGTGTTTAATGCTTTGAAAGATGAACTTCCAAAAATTTGCACAAAGTAAATGTTTTTATAATATATACTCAGAGAAAACATAAATTTTTATAATTTTTAGGTGAATAACTGCCTGTTCAGAAGGGCAAAAAGTCAGCTTACTAATACAATACCAGTGGTATTCGACATTCAAAAACACGAGCGGAAGATTTTTACAATCATTGAAGATGTTGCTAGAGAACTGAACACTCCCGCATATGTAGTGGGAGGCTATGTTCGAGACCGACTTTTAGCACGCCACTCTAAAGACCTCGATATCGTTTGTATAGGGAGTGGTATCAAGCTGGCGCAGGAAGTTGCTGCTCGGCTTAGACCCAGACCTAGAGTAACCGTTTATCAAAGATTCGGTACAGCTATGATTCGTTATAAATCTCAAGAAATCGAATTCGTAGGTGCTCGAAAAGAATCCTATAGACATGATTCCAGGAAGCCGACCATAGAAGAAGGCTCTTTAGAAGATGATCAAAATCGACGAGATTTTACTATTAATGCTTTGGCAGTAAGTCTCAACGAAAGAAATTTTGGCGAAATCATCGATCCTTTTAATGGTTTGCAACACTTGGAAGAAAAGCGCATAAAAACGCCTCTAGAACCTGGGAAAACTTTTTCAGATGATCCCTTGAGAATGATGCGCGGAATTCGCTTTGCAAATCAACTTGGTTTTAAAATAGAAGAGGAGACTTTGAATTCGATCAGTAAATATCGAAATCGAATTCATATTATTTCAAAAGAGCGAATTAATATTGAGTTGGAAAAAATCATGCGCTGTGATCGACCATCTTTGGGTTTCAAATTACTATTCAAAACAGGGTTGTTGCAAATCATTTTTCCAGAAATGGCAGCCTTACAAGGAGTTGATACAAAAAACGGAAGAAGCCACAAAGATAACTTTTATCATACACTGGAAGTCCTTGATAATGTTTGCAAAAAAACAGACAACCTTTGGTTGAGGTGGGCCGCTGTCTTTCATGACATTGCAAAACCACCAACCAAACGATTTGATGAAAAAGCAGGTTGGACTTTTCATGGGCATGAGGCTTTGGGTGCAGCTATGGTTCCCCGTATTTTCAGAAAGATGAAAATGCCGTTGGATCATAAAATGAAGTACGTCCAAAAGCTAGTTCGCCTGCATTTGAGACCAATTAGTTTGACTAAGGATAACATTACAGATGCTGCGATTCGAAGATTGCTTTTTGATGCTGGCGAGGAGCTAGAAGATTTGATGCTGCTCTGCGAAGCGGACATCACTTCTAAAAATGAGCGGAAGAAAGAACGTTACTTAAGGAATTATGTACTCGTTCGTGAAAAGCTACAAGAAGTTGAAGAGAATGATAAAGTTAGAAATTGGCAGCCACCAATTACTGGTGAAATTATCATGGAGACTTTTGGTTTGGGGCCGAGTAGAGTAGTGGGAACTATAAAAACGGCTATCCGTGAAGCCATCCTCGATGGTGATCTTGCTAATGATTACGAGGCTGCTTTTCAATATATGCTGAACATGGGTAAAGAGCTTGGACTAGAAACAGTTTGATTTACCACTTGAACAAATTAGTAATAACAATAAACTTACAAATATGAAATATTCTATCATTTTATCAATGTTGATTTTTTTCTTAGCATCTTCTTGCCAAGATAGATATGATCCGATCCAACAACATCTAGACGACATTGAAGAGATTGAGGAATACCTTGAGGAAAATAACCTAACGGGTTTTCAGAAAACGGAAAGTGGCGTGTTTTATAAAATCTTAGATGAAGGAGAAGGAGAAGAGCATCCTAGCAGCACCTCTTCTGTAAATTGTGATTACATAGGTCTTTTAATAGATGATAATAGAACCTATTTTGATGGAGGAACAAAAGTTGATTTTCCACTCACTGGTGTAATCAAAGGATGGCAAGACGGAATTCCTAAGCTCAAGCGAGAGGGCGAGGGGGAGTTTTACATTCCTTCGACATTAGCTTATGGAAATCAGTCTCGGGGAACCATAATTGGTAGAAACGAAATTTTATACTTTAAGATTAAGCTTTACCACTTCTGGGATTAGATCATTGCTAAGGCTCTTACAGGAGCTCCATCTGCACGATCTATCTTCATTGGAAAACACTGAAACTCGACCAATTCTCTTAAAGGGAGTTGGTCGAGTTGTGTTAGGTTCTCAATCAAAAGAATATTCTTCTCAAAAGCAATATGATGGTTTAAATAATCTGGGCTATCCACTGGATCAGGTGAAAAACAATCCATTCCAACCCCTTTCAAGTTTTGCTGAGCTAAGAATCTCATAGCCTCCTCCGAAGGCGTTGGAAAATCTTCCTCGTAGCTTTTCTTCCCCCAATGCGAACTCCAACCGCTATACAATAAAACAAAATCAGCTTGTTGTAATTCTTTTTCTAAAACTTTAAAAGGATCAATTGAAATGGTCCTGCCTGCAAACTCGCGAACATCTACAGTGAGTGCTTTTCCTTTGAATTGATGTAGTGGGATATCTGCTAAAGTTTTTCCGTGCTCTTCCATGTGAGCCATTCCGTCAATGTGTGTTCCTTGATGACTAGTGAAGGCCAACTGCTTACTCGCATAGCCATGTTTAGGTACATTGGTAATTTGATTTACTGTTGGTCGATCGCCTCCTGGGTAGACACTGATGGCTTCGTTGAACGTGTGCGTAAGGTCAATTATTTTCATAACGATAAAGATAGAAATTTAACATTTATCCCAGGCCCTTGGCAAGATATTTGCTTTTCTTTAATAAGTATCATATCAATCTTTCCTGATACTTTTTCCCATATCACAACATATCGATCAGGCGTAGTACGTCTCTGTTTTACTCAATTTGACTTGTTCAAATTTTGATGAAATAGCTTTGCGCCGCCAACACTTTCTATTATGATTTTTAAATAAATCGTATGAAGGGTTATCTGGTAAACGGTCTCTGGAATCTGGTAATACGCTGGAATCCGGTATACACATTTACTAAGACACAGGACATTTAACAAACATCCTATTATATAACCGAAAAGAAACAACACCATGAAAATTACAACACTAAATTCCTTAAGCCAGATTAAAAATCTCTTTTATTATTTCGATGAAATAAAGCGCTGGTTATTCTTCGGCCTCTTTTTGCCTTTGATCATTTGTTTTATTGTAATGGGCTGGGATCATCGAGTATTATTATTTATTCTGATGGGCTATGCTGCGGCCTTGGTTGGTTTTTTATTTGCTAAAACACCTGTTGGAAAAGTACTGTTAGCAGCGGAGGAGGATTTGTATCATCGGTTGGTCGTTCGCGCCAAATCAGAAATTGCGATGGTTCATGATCTAGAAAGTGGTAGAAACGTTTTTATCACTCCATCTGTAAGAGCAGTGTTAGGTTATCAGCCTCATCACATCATCAGTCGTTATTGCACCTTTCTATTTCATCCAGAAGATCGAAAGAAAATGATGCAATTGCTCAGTGAAAAATCTATAACATCGTCATCAAAACTTAGTACTCGTTTGCGTGTGATGCAAAAAGGGAAAGGTTATAAATGGATGACTTTTACGGTACATAAGCCAGACGCTGTTTTCGGTCAGGAGAAGTATGCCGTTTGCACATTAACAGATGCGCAAAAACAACAAGAGATGGAAAAGGCATCTAGAATGTATATCTCTGAATTGATGCGAAAAGATCCGGCAATCGTTTTAGAGAACGGAACCTCAGATCAGATGCTTGGCTTGATGACTGCTCATGAATTAAAAGAACCAATTCGAACTATACAAAGCTATGTCCAGCTTCTAGAGATGAGGCATAGAAAAGGTTTGAATGCTGAAGCCAAAGAGTGTTTACACTTTGTAGGAGCTTCTGTTCACAAGCTGAATCACATTGTGGATGATATTGAATCCATGTTTCACATCGATTCCAAGCAAACGGTTATTACAAAAGTGAATACACAAAAACTGGTTTTGAATACGATAAAAATCCTAGGTGGAAAAATCAGAGATCGAGAAGCTGGAGTAATCACAGGAATGCTACCAGAGATAAAAGGTGATCCTAACCAACTGCGCTATGTTTTTCAAAATCTGATTGATAATGCGCTGACGTTCAACGAAGGAAAACCAGACATCCGAATCACTGCAAGGCTTCAATCAGACAGCTGGGTATTCTCTGTAAAAGACAATGGCATTGGTATTTCACCAAAATATAAAGATCAAATTTTTGAAGCTTTCAGAAGATTGCATGGGCCACAGGAGTTTGGTGGAGGTAGTGGAATGGGGCTTTCCATTTGTAAGAAAATTGTAGAAAACCACGGAGGTAGAATTTGGCTCGAAAGCGCAGGAGGGGGGAGTGGAGCTGCTTTTTCTTTCGCAATTCCGGTGAACCCAGATGCTAGAAAGTCATTTGATTTAAATTAGCAACAACGAAAAATTGACTTCAGAATTTGCCTTGAAAACTACTGACATTAAGGACCAGAGGTAGAGCAGATTAGGGCTTTTTTAGGAGCGTAAAGATCTGAAGTTAATTTTTGTGTATTTCTTAATAACTAAGAATTTTCAATAACCCACTTTTTCATTTTCCCTGAACTATCATATAAATCCTAAGTCGTTTTTAAAGCGGTGCCGGCTCTGAAAGGAGTCGGCATTTTTTGCTTTAAGACCTAGCCCCAAAATCCAGCAGACCAAGGTTTCCACTGATGTGGTACCAAAGCAAAATGTTCTTTGCCCATTTTAGAAGGTTTGAAAAATACAATTCCTGCGCGAAATAAATCAATGCTGTAAGTGACCTTTGGATGCTCTTTAATTTCTGCCCAAGCTTCTTGCATGCCCGTCGACCAATTGATGTCATCAAATATAAAGACGCTATCTTCATGTGCATGAGGTAAGCATAGATTGAAATAATCCATCGTAGCTTGTTTTTGGTGATGACCATCAAAGTAAACCAAGTCCACTTTACCGATGCGTTCCAAAACACTAGGAAGTACCTCTTCGAAAGTCCCAGTCATAGAAGTAATATTGGCAGCATCCATTTTCTTAAATTTTTGCTGAGCATATTCTGCTAGGAAAGGGTTTCCTTCGATGGTAAATACATTCGTTGATTGAGGTGCAGCCATAGCCATGTACAAGCTCCCAACACCTAAGGCTGTTCCTAACTCAACAATACTTTTACATTGATAATGATCTACTATTTTGAAAAGCATCTCGCTCATCTTTGGAGCGGTGAGTAGCGTCTTGGCAAGGTGAGCAACGGTTCGTTCAGATTCATTTCCTTTGCGAGACCCAGCCCCGAAATCTACTGTTGGAATTTTGGTTTGATCTTTCAGTAGTTTGCTTCTTAACCTGTTCAGCTTATCAAAAGCATAATAGTGCCGATTGTCATCCAAGATCTTGGTGGTGAAGTCGTACACAAAAGGGGAGTGCACCTTGTAGAGCGTCTTTGCGTTGAGATAGAAATTTATTGCCGGCAGTACGGAGTTGAGAATTCCCAATGGATGATGTTTTGATTTTTAGTGCACTGGCAAATGTAGTAGTTTTTTAATTCAATTTTAGAGGATAAATAAAAAGTAGATAATTACTAGCAAAGTTCCGAATCCGAGCAGATATGGTTTACTCGAATCCTTATATTTCTCTGCTAGCTTTTCTATAGGCTTAGCACTAAAGGTTATCACTTTTAACTCAAATAACCCGATCAATTTTATCCCCCTAAAAAAGCCTAGAATTATTTTTCCAAAAATTATTTCCATTATAAAATAAAGAACAACCTCAAGTATAAATTCAAACATTTTTATTCTAGCCTTTGGTTTAGTAAGCTATAAAGATAGGATGTTCTCTCTGCTCACTAGTCTTCACTACACTTTTGAGTGTCAAGAATCAACTTCAAATGCCTTTTGACGTGAATCTTACGAGCGTACGAGTTGAGCGCTTTGAGCTTGAACTTTTTTCTTGATACTTGTACTTAAAAAAGGTATTGGTCAAAATACAGCAGAGAAACAGTCTAGCTATAAAGAATTAGAAAAAAATATCACTTCAACCCATACTTCTTTCTAATTCGATCAGATTGGTCCTCTGCTTTTTTCATAACCTGCTCCGCACGCTTATCTCCTTCGTCAATTATTTTATCTGCTTTTTTGTCTGTTTGCTTTCGAAGCAGATCAGCAGACTTTTTAGCAGCTATTTTTTTGATTGGATTGTTTCCCGCTTTTTTGACAATAGCATCTGCCTGGCTGTAACCTTCCTTCTTGGTTTTATCTGCAAGGCGTTTTGCTTGAGTCGTAATTTTTTTAGAACTATCTCTAGCTTTAGACATGATGCTTGCGATTTCAGCATCTGCTTTCTTTACCAATTTTGCTTTTTCCTCTGCCGCTTTTTTCACGAGGTCCTCTTTCTTTTCTTCGACTTTTTCCTTTGCTTTTTCTTTGACTTGATTTACGGCATCTTTTGCAATGTCTTTGGCGGTGTCCTTCAGTGACTTTCCACCTGAGCCAATTGGCTTAACACTTACTTTTGGATCACTGATATTTCCAAGGAGCTTGATTTGTACATCTACAAAATCGCCTAGGTCTACATTTACACCTACTTTTCCAGCTTCATTTTTAAGATAATCTAAACCCTTTCCAGCAGCAGCTCCTGCTGAATTGTTACTCCACATAGATCTTGGTATTTTAGCAAGAATGGTATAGTCCATATCTTGATTGATACCATGAGAACCATTCATGACCATATCAATTCCTTTGTAAGTATGATCAGATTCTTTTAGAACTATTTTACCATCGATGATGTCAAACCAGTTTTTAGTGTCCTTAATATCTAGGGTTTTTAGGGCATTGATATTCAGCATATCGCCAACTTTTTTTAATGGCCCAAAACCTGTGATTACTCCGTTGATGGTTTGGAGAAACCCTTCAGCGGTAAGCGAGTTCATATCTGGATACATATCATCTGTCAGAGAACCACTCAGCTTCAATGTGGTATTAAAGTTACCTTCAATGTACTCCGCGATAGGCGCAAACGTTTTTACAGTATTTAAAAATTTGAAAGCATCCTGGAAGTTGAATTTATTAATTCCGAAATCCATGTCAAACAAAGGATTGCTCGCATCCGAGGAATTATAGGACCCTGTCATAGCCATGCTTCCGCCCAGTAAGTCTGCCTTAAAACCATCAACTACCGCTTCCTCATCTTTTACCTTAATTAAACCGTTGACTTTTTTTAGATCTAGATCGGTATACTTTACCTTCTTCAAATTTGCATCAATAGAAATATCCATTCGTTCAGGAACTCTAAGTACCGCATCTCCACTAGTCTCGGCAATGGTCTTTGCCTGAGGTTCTCTGGTATTTACGGTTTCAGCCTCAACCATAAATGGATTCAAGTCTAGGTATTTTGAAGAAAGGGTTAGATCTCCTTTTAGAATTTCCCCCTCATATAAATACGGAAACACATTGTTAACTGCTCCAGTCATTTTTAAATCGCTATCTCCAATATTCATTGAAGCTCGGTCCAACCTGACCTTGCTAGGCGCTACCTTTCCCTCAAAAACAACATCATCTAATTGATAAATGTCATAATCAATTTTGCGGAAACGAGCATTCATGGTTACATCAAATTGATCGAAAACCTCTGTTTCAGCTTCTGAGGCAATAGTTGTTTCTGGTTCTGCTTCACCACCCAGCCACTCGTTAGCATCAAAATAATTAGACTCAATATCCAAGTTACCTTTCATCGTTTTCTCTGGAGATATTAAAGCCAGAATGTTGTCTACTTCGCCACTAGCTCTTAAGTCAGATTTCCCTAACTTACTTACAAATTTCTTTACCAATACTTTCCTTGGACTAAAGTTCATGGCCAGTTCCTGAATCAAAATCGGAGGCATACCTTCTGATTGATAATTGATTCTATTGAATTGTAGAATCCCTTTCATATCAACATTCTCATAATCTCCACGGTCTATTGTAGACAACTTTGTTCGAGCTTCCACATCTGCTTTTAGAATACCTGTAATTGCATCAACACCTTCCATTGGATATGCTTTTGCTAAATCAGCAAAGTTTAAAGTTCCTTTGATTTTGGTATCAATGTCAGGATCTGAGATGGGCGACTTTAATTTTAGATAGCCTTGCATCGGATTGCTCCCCAGTGAAAAAACAAATCTGGAAATGTCAATTATCATATCATCCAAATTAGAACTAGGAGAATTAATGGCTACTGAGGTATTGATGTCAGAAACACCCATTGGCAAATCAGGGTACTTGAAATTACCGTCTTTGACTTGTAAGTTGACTTTAAAGGAAGGCATTTTTTTATCGGTGTAAGCACCTTTTACTAGTCCATCAAACTTGAGTTGACCACTGGTTTTGATGTTTTCAAAATCTTTGGTGAAGGCATTTGGGATCAAAGAAAGGAAGTGCTTGAAATCATTTCCAGGAGCTTGGAACGTTAGATCTAAATTGATTGCGTCGTCAGCCATTTGAACAGAGCCATCTGTTTTTAGCGTAAGCGCATTCAACTTTATTGTGTTTTCCTTCAACGTGTACGTATTGTTAGGAAGATCAGCTTTGAAGGTGATGTCCATGTTGGTATTCACCTTGTTGAAATAGCTGATCCCACCGGAGCGAACCGTTAATTCATCAATATTGGTTTGTGTAGCTAAGTCAAAAATATCCTGAGTGAAGTCACCTTTTCCTTGGTGATTCAAGTTTTTCATTGCGACATAGTTCCCCGACTGACGATCATCATAAATCACATCACCATTAGTGATCGAATATTCTTTGAGCTGAACTAAAAAGGAGTACTCACCTGCGGGTTCTTCGGTTTCACTACTTCCTGCAATGTCATAATTACTTTTTCCATCCTTCAGAACGATCAGATGAATCTTAGGTTCCTGCAATGTGACTGCATTGATTTGAATCGGATCATCAGTATTGATGACAGACATTACGTTGAGATCCAGCTCCATGTCTTTCACATCTACTAGTTTTAACTGGTCAAACGGCTCATTACCAGTAATGGTAAAATCACTCATTTGAAAAGAGAAATCAGGAAAGCTTCTAAAAAGCGATAGATTAACATCTTTGAAATCTACGGTTGCATCAAGGTTCTTATTGATGTCCGTCTTGACTCGGTCTACGATTTGGTCCTTGAAGAAGTAGGGAATAGCTATAGCAGCGATGATAAGAATAAGTAGGAATATGAATAGTCCTTTGAGCAGCTTGAATAACTTCATGAGTAGTTCGGAATTTTCAGGTGTGTTATAATAACGATTACTGAGGCGATTTGTTCCTAACGCAATTATAGCACTTTAAAGTAAAAAAGCAGTTGTTTTTTTGAACACGATAGAAATATATTAATAACGATACTAAACAGTCAGATATTTGCTCAAATGGCTATACGTCAAGTCAGTTAAATAACTTATGTTTGTGATTCTTCAAAGCAAGCAAGGATAGGCAGGCTAAATTTCTGTCGATGATTTGAGCAGAGGAATTTTTCGGAAATTCATCCGGAAGTCAAAAACAGGAGTATGAGTTCCAACTATCTATTAGTAGAAACCCAAGAAGCGTATCAACAATTTTTAGATGACAATCGTCAGCTGGAATGGTTGGCTTTTGATACAGAGTTTGTAGGTGAGAAGAGATATCATACTTTGATCTGTCTTATTCAAGTGGCTACTGTCAATGGTTTCTACATCATTGATCCTTTTGCAATCACTGAGCTAGAGGCGTTCTACAAGATGCTTGAAGATCCTTCGATTTTAAAAATAACTCATGCTGGTGAGAATGATTATCGACTGTTATACAGAGCGTCCAAGGTTCTGCCTAAGAATGTTTTTGATACGCAGGTTGCAGCTGGTTTTGTAGGTTACAATTATCCTACTTCCTTTGGGCGTTTAGTGGAAAACGAGTGTGGCGTTTCCCTTGGGAAAGGATATACAGTCTCTAACTGGGAGTCCAGACCAATCAATAAAAAGCAAATTCAGTACGCTCTGAATGACGTTTTGTATTTGGAAAAACTTTATAATAATCTTTCCGGCAAATTAGCGAAAGCCAATCGAACTGCTTGGGCTGCTGAGGAATTTGCTCGAATGGAAACTAAAGAGCATTACGAAATTGACATTTATCGAGAAGCTTTCAATAGTGCCATCATCAAAAAGATAAACCCACAAGAACAGGTTTTCCTTATCCGTCTTTTTGAGTGGAGGCGCAAAACTGCAGAACATAGAAACCATTCTAAGGAGATGGTACTACCTGCTAAACTAGTGAGTTCTATTATTAAGAATATCCGTTCTGGCAAAGCTGCTCTAAATAATCATCGACGTATACCTAAGCACATAATTGACCATTATTGGGATACCTTTAACAAATTGCACAAGGCTCCGATCACAGAGGAAGAAAGAGCAATACTCAAAGATGTTCCGCCTTCACTGCCCTCCAATCATGGTCAGGAAACGAGTATGGAACTAATGACGCTTTTGCTAAAAATGAAAGCTGAACGAGAAGACCTTGCCACTGGAATGCTCACGCAAGGCATTGATATTAAGAGAATGAAGGCCGATCCTGATTATTTTGATCATAAAATGGCGCAGGGCTGGCGTAAAGAATTCATTGGCGAGGCCATGCTTCATTGGATTCAGAATAGATCCCGCCTGGATGTTGATTTTAGTAGGGAAGAGGTTGTGCTTAAATTGAAAGATTGAGGAATGATTTAAGTGCTTGGATCTTTAGTTCTGACGGATAGAGAGATGAAGTGGATAAGCTAGATAGGGTTTCTTTCGAGCGTAAATCAGAGCAGATCTAAAACTGTATTCTCTTTTTTAGTTCTTCAATAAGCCACCTGTCAATAGCGATTTACCTCAATTGACCTATAGCTCCTTATCAACTTTTTGAAAACAAATTATTTCTTAACCACTTTCTCCACTCTGCTACCATCTTCGTTAGTGAGTTTTACTAGGTAAAGCCCTGAAGTAAATTCGCTAAGATCAAGAGAGGTCTTCAAAACACTAGCTCCTTCAAAGGACTGCTTTTCTATCAAAATACCGCTAGCATTAAAGACTTCTAAGGTTAGGGTTTTCGCCAAATCACTTTGAATCTGAATTTGTAAAAGACTTGTTACAGGATTTGGAAAGATACTTACCTTTTGCAAACTTTTAGGAGCAGCTGTAGAAACAGTCGTCATCTCAAATACCTCGGAAATTGCTGTACAGCCAAAACCATTGGTTGTAATTACTGTGTAGCTTCCATTCTCTAGAGGTGTATAAAACTGAGTACTTGCGTTTTGAATCGCCTGACCATTTAGGTGCCATTGATATAAGTCAGCTTCAGAAGAAACCAAGTCATCATTTTGTAAGACTATTGTTGGAATTTGCGGAATAGATAAGTTGACCCATTGTTGATTGCTGGCAGAGCATCCATCTATAGAGCTAAGACTTAGCTCATAATAACCAGGGGTATTCACCTCAATTGATGATTCCGTACTAAAAGGATTTCCATCTAGCATCCAGTTCCATTCATTTGCATTTGTATTCGCAGAAAGCGTAACGGCCCCTCCTTCACAAATGGTAGATGAACCAGAGAGGCTGATGTCATTGACGGGAAGTGGAGCAAAAGTTAAGTCAAACTCGTCTGTTGTCACTTCGCAGTTATCCACTTCGATAGATACTGTATAGATTCCAGCCTCAGAAGCATTCACTGAAGCGGTAGTAGTTGTTTCAAAAATCTCCCCGTCTTTATACCAAACATAGTTATCTCCTCCTTCAGCAATTAATAACTGAGCAACTTCTCCCTCACAGGTAATGTCTTGAGCAGGAGTTATTGCGCTTTGTGGAATAACCGTGACCTCTACTTCATAAGAGGGGGAAAAAACAGAGCAAGCACCATCTGACACTAGGAGTGTGTAAGTTCCACTTTCTGTTACTTCAAAAGTATTAGTTGAGTCAGCGACTACATTTCCGTTTTTCATCCAAAGATATCCATCTAATCCTTCGGGTCCGGTAATGATGTACTCATCGTTTTCACAAATATTAGTTTCATCACCAGTCATCATAGAAAGATCTGGCGATTCCGTAAATTCAATAACAAACTCTTCCGACAGTGAAGAACACTGACCGTTGTTTATTTCCACCTGGTAGGTGCCAGGCGTTAGTACATTGATTTTGCTTTCTTGTATAATCAGTTCTTCTCCGTCTTTTTTCCAAGTGTATGTAAACGTATTGTTATTAATAGCGATTAAGGTAGCGCTATCCCCCTCGCAAACCATTGGTCCGTTTACTATTTCCAAATCTGTATTAGGAAGTATATCTGCAAAATTAGGCTCTAATTCTAATTCATCGAGAGACAAAACAAATAAACCTTTTGAGATATCAGAAGCGATAATAGTCCCAGAGGACAAGTATGGGTATACACCCCAACAACCTTGATATCCGTTGTAATTTGTATTGTCTGTGTTTGTATCAAAATAAGCTACTCTTTGTATCGAATCTACATTCTCAATGTCATAAACTTGTACACCGTCGTGATAATAGGAAAGGAATACATAGTTCTCTCTAATCAATGGATTATGGGCAACACTGCTCGTTGCAGTAGGAGCTTCTAGCTCAGAACTAAACATTCGACTAACCGGTACAGTGATATCGGACAAATCAGAAACATCTGCTACTTTTACAGCTGCTCCATGTGTCTCGTCACAGAAAACCAAAGAGTTGCCATCTTCCGATAACCAGCCACTATGATTAAAAACGGTTCCTAAATAATCGGTAACGGAGCCTAATGTAATTACATTGTTAGCATCCTTACAATCGTATACATACATACCTGAAGCAAGGTGAGAACAATAAGCAATTCCATCTTTGACAAACAAGTCGTGCACATAGCCTCCTTCTAAAGTTACTGTACTCAGCAATACAGGATTGTCTGGGTCTTCAGAAAGATCAAAAATCAACATATTTCCAGTGGGCGAACCAACGACATATAATCTTGCATTTGGTTCATCTACGAACACGTTATGTGCTTTTTGGAAAAAACTATTGTCTTGATAGGTTTTAGTGACTGCAGCTGGCAATTGACTAAGATCGAATATCATCATTCCTTCGGTCGTGTTATCAGAAACAGCGTATGCTCTGTTGCGATAAGTTTTGATGTCTCTCCATGTGGTTCCCTGACCTCCAGCAAAGTTTGCTACCTCAACCGGGTTCGTAGGTACGGAAACATCTAAAAAGTGAATCTTAAATTTAGATCCAAGAATTGCATACTCACCACCATCACAATCCATGTATCCCCAGATGTCATTGTACTGTGTCACAGAGTCTGGAGCCCAATTGGCTAATAAGCTCATGTTCAACGTAGGGTCAGATTGCCCAAAGGAAAACGTGCTAAATAGTAGAAAGGCAAAAGGTAGAAATACGCTTTTCATGTTTGTTGAATTAATTTTGAATGATATACTGAATATACTAATACATAAAATCAAGCCATTAGTCTCCATGCAAAGAACATGGAAAATGGATGTTTCGTTGAAAAAGGTTTGATAGTGGGAGATCTTGAAGTGCGTAGATTAGTAGTTTGACGGAATTAGCCCAAATTTTCTTTTGAGATTTAGAATAATTTTGTCCCGTCACTTAACTATATTAACGCAGAATTTATACCAATTAATTATTTCATATATGTTAAAAAAAGAAAGTATTCCATTGCTTAAAGTTAATGATTTGCAAACGACTTTTTATGGTGATTCTGAGACAGTTGTGGCGGTAGATGGAATTAGTTTCACTTTGAACAAAGGAGAGACCCTTGGAATAGTGGGAGAGTCTGGATCTGGTAAGTCCGTTACATCGTTGAGCATCATGCGTTTGGTACCTGATCCTCCTGGAAAGATTACAAATGGAGACATACTTTTTTCTGAGAATGACGAGCAGACTACAAACCTACTTGAACTTTCAGAATCAGAGATGCAAAAATACAGAGGCAATCGCATTGCCATGATTTTTCAGGAACCGATGACTTCACTAAACCCGGTTTATACCTGTGGTAATCAAATTGTTGAAGCCATTGTTCTACATCAAAAGAAAAGCAAAAAAGAAGCAGCAATATTATCAAAACAACTTTTCGAAAAAGTAAAACTTCCAAACCCTGATCGAATATTCAATGCTTACCCACATCAACTTTCAGGTGGACAAAAGCAACGCGTCATGATCGCAATGGCGATGTCTTGCAATCCAGATATACTGATAGCTGACGAACCTACAACGGCATTGGATGTAACTGTTCAGAAAGCCATTCTCGATTTGATGAATGAAATGAAACGAGATTCTGGAGCTTCTGTGATTTTTATTACCCATGATTTAGGAGTGGTTGGTGAAATAGCGGATCGTGTTCTGGTAATGTATAAAGGGAAGATTGTAGAACAGGGTCCAGTTGAAGACATCTTCCTCAGACCACAGCATCCTTATACCAAAGGTCTTCTTGCTTGTCGGCCACCTCTTAAATATCGACTGCGAAAATTACCTGTGATTGGAGATTTCATGAATAGCGATGGAGAGGCAACGGGTACCATCGCCTCAGTTCAAAAAGCCTATGAGGATTTGAAGATCAGCTCCCTGGAAACGGATCAACGGTTGGCAAAATTAAAAACGAGCGAACCGTTATTAAAAGTCAGCAACTTGAAAACTTGGTTCCCTGTAAGTAAGAACTTTTTTGGAAAGCCTACGGAATATGTCAAGGCAGTTGACGACGTTAGCTTTGAAGTATACAAAGGAGAAACACTTGGTTTGGTAGGAGAATCAGGTTGTGGAAAAACAACTTTGGGGCGATCGATTCTAAGGTTAAATCCAGTTAATAGTGGCCAGGTTTCTTATGATGGAAAAGACATTCTGAATTTGCCTGAAAAAGAAATGAGGGCGATGAGAAAAGAGATGCAGATTATATTTCAAGATCCTTATTCATCTCTAAATCCTAGGATGGGAATTGGTTATGCCATTCAGGAGCCGATGGAAGTACATCGTTTATTCCAATCAAAAAAAGAGCGACAAGAGCGTGTAATTGCATTGTTAGAATTAGTGGGATTGCAACCAGATCATTATCATCGTTATCCGCATGAGTTCTCTGGTGGTCAGCGGCAGCGGGTTTGTATTGCGAGGGCCTTGGCTTTAGATCCTTCGTTTATTATTTGCGATGAATCTGTCTCTGCTCTTGATGTTTCGGTACAGGCACAGGTGTTAAATCTTTTGGTTGAATTAAGAGAGCGTTTGGATCTGACTTATATTTTTATCTCCCACGATCTGTCTGTTGTCAAGTATATGAGCGATCGAATGATGGTTATGAACAAAGGTAAGATAGAAGAGATCGGACCCGCAGATGAAATTTATAACAATCCTTCTACAAAATACACACAACGATTAATCGATGCTATTCCTTCGGGTATAATTGCTTAGTAACCTCTTCAAGGAATAAAAAAATGGCCCGATGATTATAAAAATCATCAGGCCACTTTTTATAAATATTCTAACTGAAGAATTATCTCTGAACGTTGAAACGCTCAGTCTTAATTCCTTTGTCAGTTGTGATATTCAGGTTGTAAACACCAGCAGGTAGCTGCTCAATGTTAAATTCATTGATGTCTTCTTTGATGTTGTTTTTAACAACGGAGAAGATCATACGACCTTGCATATCATAAATGTTGTATTCTAGCTTAGAAGTTAATTCATCCAAGTTTACTTTTGTTGTCATGAAAGTAGATGCAGGATTTGGAAATAACTCCACCTTTGCTTCGTCATCTGTAAGTGTAGCTACGCTACTTTCGAATGCGTTGATGTATACTCCACAAGCAAGATGATCCTGAGAGTTTCCAAAAATCTGTAGACCTCCGTCGAAATCAGGAACACCAGTTCCACTCAAAGCAGCAGTGGTGAAGAAGTAAGGAAGGTCGGTGTTGGTTGGATCTGTATAACCAGCATCGTTTGCGAAGGAGAAACTCTTTGTGTTATCAAAACCAAAGAATACGCTTGCATCACCAACATATCTCAAACCTACGAAGATTTTAGTATCGTCAGATAATACATAACCATCTTCTAATGAAAGGATATCATCTATTGGTATAGTGAAGAATTCTCCACTTGTAGCATTTTCATCAAAAGTATAAGTACCACTTGCAACAAGTGTTATTTCATCAGAAATGGCATTGTCATCTTCGTCATCATCATCCCAAGCGTAGATCTTAGCTTCAATAGCGACATCTTCTAACGTTGGAGCATCATCCGCTGAAATAGAAACAAAGGACTTAACACTATCCAATCTGAAACCATCTCCTTTCAGGATATCAAATCCAGTAAGGAACTCAATAGTTCCACCGTCTTGTGTTGTAAAAGAGATTGGAACTACAGGATTATCATCTTCAAGATCCCATCCACCTTTACAGTATACATTATCTGTAATATAGATATCAGAAGTGACAACATTATCAGCTAATTGCTCTTCAAGAGAATCTGTATCGAAAGTGTAAGTTAAAGTAATTACACCTTCAGCACTTTGAGAATAGTCGTAAGGATCATCGAATGATACACTAACGATGCTATCAACTCCAAGTAAAGCAGACATATCTTTTGATTCATCAAAAAGGTTAGTTGAACTTGTAGATCCTTCAGCGGTGTAGTCAACACTCAAGTTTACAGATACATTAGACAAAGGATTGGTTCCTTTGTTAAGGACTCTTGCTTCAGGAAGAAAAGAAGCAGAATTTTCATCTGTAATTTGAGATGCTGGAATAGTAGCATTGTAAGGAGCTGTTACGTCACTGATAGAAGCAGCCAGATCATTATCAAAGACAATGTTCCCCATACAGCCATTAAGCGTTTGATCTCCCATAGCTGCTTTTAAGATATCTGCATCTTCAAGTTTAATAAATACAGAAGGGATTGTCACAAGATCTGCATTTGTACCTGCTCCCATTTCGAAGGTTTCACCTACTACATTATTAGCTATGATAACGCCGACAGCACCTTGTAGCTGAGCGTTATATATTTTGATACTGAAGTTACAACTTCCTCTGTCGATAACTGCAATTTTATCAGTCAGATCAGTTGAAATTGGATTACAGCCGTCAGCAGGTTCTACAAGAGCGAGTTCTCCGCACCAGACTGTATCTAATAAGTCAGGTCCAAAGTTAGCACCGTTGATTAAGTAGGGTCCCGCTACACTAGAAGGCTCCTCTATGATGAAGGCCTGTGCGGATACACTTAATGAAGTGACCAATAATAGAAAAAACAATGTAAATGTTCTCATGAATTAAGATTTTGATTAAGAATAGAATTGGATGGCAAAAGTACCAAATGAATTTGTAATCTAAAGATAATACCTCAACAAGTACTTATTACTTTGAAATTTAATGTAATAAGTCGTTAGAATTACATAGAACTATTTTATTGTGCTTATACTCTGGATTGTTGATTACGATTTGAATCAAGAATTTAGATAATAGAATAAGTTTATACCTTAGTTCTTCAAGCGACAGTGTGATAGATTAATTATTTTGCAATTAATGTAAATAAGAATAGCCTAGTGGCTAAAAACCACTAGGCTATTCTTTAAAGCAGAACTCTAATTAGAGAATTATCTCTGAACGTTGAAACGCTCAGTTTTAATTCCTTTGTCAGTTGTGATATTCAGGTTGTAAACACCGGCAGGTAGCTGCTCAATGTTGAATTCGTTGATATCCTCCTTGATGTTGTTTTTTACAACAGAGAAGATCATGCGACCCTGCATATCATAGATGTTATATTCCAACTTAGAAGTTAACTCCTCTAAAACAACTTTAGAAGTCAATACTTCAGAAGCAGGGTTAGGGAATAATTCTACTTTAGCTTCTTCATCTGTCAGAGTAGTAATGTTACTTACAAATTCATTGACATAGATACCACAAGCAAGGTGATCCTGCGAGTTTCCAAAAATCTGTAAACCTCCGTCAAAATCAGGAACGCCAGTACCACTCAAAGCGGCAGTAGTGAAGAAGTAAGGAAGATCAGTGTTTGTTGGATCAGTATAACCAGCATCGTTTGCGAAGGAGAAACTCTTAGTGTTATCAAAGCCAAAGAAAACACTTGCGTCACCTACGTACCTCAAACCTACAAAGATTTTAGTATCGTCAGATAACACATAACCATCTTCCAATGAAAGGATATCATCTATCGGAACAGTGAAAAATTCTCCATTAGTGGCATCATCATCAAATGTGTAAGTTCCACTAGCTACGAGTGTTATTTCATCTGAAATGGCATTGTCATCTTCGTCATCATCATCCCAAGCATAGATCTTAGCTTCAATAGATACATCCTCTAGGGTTGGAGCGTCATCCGCTGCAATAGAAACGAATGATTTGACACTGTCCAATCTGAAACCATCTCCTTTTAGAATTTCAAATCCAGTAAGGAATTCTATGGTCCCACCATCTTGAGTTGTAAAAGCGATCGGAGCGAATGGCCTATCTTCGTCCATTACCCAACCACCTTTACAGTATACATTTTCAGTTATGAATAATTCTGATTCTACAACATTATCAGCTAGTTGCTCTTCGATAGAATCAGTCTCGAAAGTATAAGTAATGGTGTAAGTACCTTCAGCACTTTGGGAGTAGTCAAAAGAACTTAACTCTGTAGTAGCAATACTATCAGGTTCAAGTGTATCATCCATGTCTGCTCCTTCAGAGTAAACATTGGTAGATGAAGCTGCTCCAGCTTCTGTAAAATCAATTGACAAGTCAACAGTAACATTAGAAACAGGATTATTACCAATGTTTGTAACTCTAGCTTCAGGAAGGAAAGAAGCAGAATTTTCGTCAGTTATTTGACTAGATGGAATGGTAGCGTTGTAAGGCGCAGTAACATCGCTGATAGAGGCAGATAAGTCAACATCAAATACGATATTCCCTAAACAAACGTTTATGGCTCCGTCATCGAACGCTGCTTTGATGATATCACCATCTTCTTGTGAAATCATTAATGAAGGAATAGTTACCTGAGCACCAACCGCACCAGGCCCCATACCAGCAGGTCCGCCTGGTACATTATTGACTACAACGGCAGCTATTGCACCTTGGTTTTCTGCATTGAGTACTTTAAACCCAAACTCACAGGTACCTCTGTCTATCAAAGCGATTTGTCCAGTCAAATCTTGTGTGATATCCATACAAGCATCATTAGGGTCAGCATAGATCAACTGTCCACACCAAACGGTATCAGTTAAGGCTGCACCAAAGTCGGCGTCATCAATAAGGTAAGCACCTGCAATATCCTCAGGGCTTTCTACTATGAATGCCTGGGAAAACCCAGTAAAAGCGGTGCATAAGAAAAGAAATAACAATGTAAATGTTCTCATGAAATAAGATTTTGATTAATAATTAATTGTAAGGCAAAAGTACCAAATGAATTGGTAATTTTGATATAAAACCAATGCAACTACTTTTTAGTTGACTAATAAATGTAATAAGTTATTTGATTGGTTGTGATTCTTGAATTTTCTATGAATTTGTAAGGTATTATTGGAAGAATGAGCAGATAATGGGAAAATTTTTCCTAGATGTGCAACTATTGGAATATTCAGTCGTCCTTGCTTATGTAACGTTCGACGAAAAAATGTGACCTTTAGCCTTTGTTTACGTATTTTCATGGCGTTTCTTCATTACATTATTGAAATCAGATCACCAAATACCAAAATTATGAAAAAGGACCTCCTACGAAACTTCTTTCTTGCCTGTTTGATTTTAGTTAGTTTAACATCATACATTTACCTGAACACGGCTGTGGTAGGGGAAGATAATGTTCATCAATCAGCACTAGAGGCCGAAATAAACAAAGAGGAGACAAAAGAAGAAGTTATGCTTCCTGATGTTAGAGTTTTGAAGGCGATTATTGAAAAAGGTAAGGATATGTTGCCTGCATCTTAATTAAGTTTATCCATTAGCTACTTTCGACCAATACCTCATTAAACCTACTACACTCATCCAACTTGGGTTCGCTTTTTCATACTTAGCCAAATCTTCCTCTGCTATACCTGATCTTATTAATTGCTGTTGTGTATATACTTGAAATAGAGGCGTTATTGCCTCTGCTGATTTACCTTCATTCCAGTGCGGTTTAATAAAATTTGCCCAATCTTCTAGGATAAATTCTAATTGTGCTAAATGCTCTTCTACATCCTCTACTTTTCCAAAGTGAGAGAGATACAAGGCATCAACTTCTAATGAACGAATTAAACTTATAGACTTTTTCCAATCTTCTAGATTAATATCAGGAGGCGGGCAAGGGGGAACGACCATACCTGTCTCTCCAATTTTTACACCACCCACATCTCCAGTGATCAACTCTTTCTTTACTTGCCAGGCTATGTGGTGAACCGCATGTCCAGGGGTATGCCAAGCAGTGACTTTCTCATTAGCGACCATCAGCTCCGCACCATGTTCAGCTATCTTAATTTGATCAACAGGGATTTGTTTCATTTCTCCCCAAAGCGTATCCATCTTATCTTTGTAAATTCTACGAGCGGAATCCATTAATCTTTCTGGAGCCGCGAGATGTTTTGCTCCAAAGGGGTGTACATGTATTTGTGCACCCAACTCTGCTAAGGCCCAAGCAGCTCCGGCATGATCTAAATGTATGTGAGTTAAAAAAACATGTTGAATGTCATACAGGGTATAGCCAACTTTACCTAACTCTTTTTCCAATTGATTAAAACAACTATAGGGGCCTGTTTCAAAAAGGATAGGACCATCATATGTTTCTACGAGGTAAGCAGCAATGGTTTTGTCTTCTCCAAAGAATTGTAAATCTAATGTATGTATCATAGCAATAATCGGTTTCAAATAGCTCCTCTGAGTCCTAACTCAATGACTTTTAAATCGTGAATCTTAGCATTGTTTATAGAAAATTTGAGAATGGTTCTGACTTGGTGAAAACCATGCTTACCGCAGGCTCCTGGATTCATGTGAAGGAGATCATGTTTCTTATCAGGCATTACTTTTAATATATGTGAATGTCCACAGATGAATAGCTTAGGTGGATTTTCTTTCATAATATCTCGTACTCTCTTATTGTAGCGACCTGGATAACCACCAATATGAGTCATCCAAACATCAATTCCTTCACACATAAATCGATAATCTAAAGGAAAGCTATTTCTTACGTTACCAGTGTCTATGTTGCCGTAGACTACTTTTAGGGGCTTAAATTCCTTCAGTCTTTCGATTACTTTTTCATCACCCACGTCGCCGGCATGCCATACCTCATCGCAGTCTTCGAAGTGTTCAAATATCTTTTCGTCCAGAAAACTATGCGTATCGGACATCAAACCTATAGTCATGTAGTATTATTGTTAACTCAAATATTTAGGCAGTATCGTAGTGATCTAATTCGACGTATTTTCCAGAAACCCATTTGTCTAGAAAATCTATTCGATACCAATTGTTATCAGAAACTTCGTGAACGAGTACACGATCGTTTTTGAAAAGCACACCCAGTTTTCTAAACGAACGATTAGGTCCTGATCTGATTTTCAAGCCTTTAGGATCTTCGTCTATAACAGTTCCGTAGGAAACAGCTTTTAAATAGAAGGAGGAAACCCAGAGCTGATCCTTACTGATTCTGGACCAGCGCCCCTTCTTTTCATAGATGCTAACGATTGATCCTAAGCTGACGGATCCCATCCATTTTTTCTTGACAGAAGGCCCTGAACGTACATTAAGTGCATTTGCTCTAACCACCATTCCATGTGCAATGGGTGTTTCCAGTTCACCTTTAAAAACAGATTTATATTCTGGATAAGATTTTACTTTCTTTAGTATTTTAGGAATGAAGTTCTTTTTAGCATCTTCGATTTTGTTGCCACCAAAAAATGCTGTACCAGGGCAGGTTTTTGTATTCCCTTTTCCATTGGTTCTCAGGGTTGTACTTAAGTCAAACCAGTGGTGATAGACATTATGATCAATGCTGGGAGGGAGAGCGAATTTAAGGTTTAAAGCTGCATTGATTTCTACGATGGTATCTCTTTGGGCTTTGGTCATCTCATCTCGTCCTTTGTCAAAGTCTCCCAGGTTTTCGATACAAATAGCTTCGCTGTTGTTGCCTTTAATACCAGCAGGGATTTTATTGAGCGGTCGACTTCCAACAATGATCTTTCCATCAGGGAAAGTAGTGATGTGCTGACCGATGTCTGACCAACCACGTTCAAACATATGCGAGTTTCGCATTCCGATCACTTTCCAGAAATGGTTCTGACCATCAAAATTTGCATAACTCGGAAGCCAGGTGTGGTGATTCTGGATCATGCTAATCTTACGAGTTATATTTTGTTTCATCAGCCAGGTCTTAAATTCCTGGCGATTCATCAGGGTAAATCCTTGTTGTGTTTTCATTGAATATTATATATGGTGAGTGGAGTCATTTAAATGATAAATGTAAGTCCTTATTTCTTTAAAACGAAAAATGTAGAATTTGGTTTCTGCAATATTTTTTACGAACAAAACACTATTTCTGAAATGCTGTTTTACTTTAGCACAAATGCGACTCTTTAATATAACTTTCTTAAATTTGGCCGCAAGGAAAACCATTTAGACGATAAAGAAAATTCATGAGCGCTCTCTTTAAGAACTTCGAAGAACAAAGTAAAAAAGACTGGCTAATAAAGGTCGAAAAAGACCTGAAAGGGAAACCCTTACAATCCCTAGACTGGCAGCTAAGTAACCATTTCAATTTCTCCCCATTCGCACATCAGGAGGACTTAGATGGAAAACCATCCCTAATTTCTAACAATAAGACTACAAATAGTTGGGAGATCGGCACGCTTATAACTGTTGTTGACTTTAAGTTGTCTAATGGACAGGCAATCAGCTATTTAAATAATGGTGCTAACGCAATATGTTTTCAACTGAGTCATACACCCAAGAAAGAAGAGCTCAGTCAGTTATTAGCGGATATTCAACTAGAATGGATTTCTACTCACTTTATAGTTCAACAAGAATCCTGGAAAATGTTGACTGAGCGGTTTGTAGAAATTATCAAAGAAAAAGGGCAAGACCCTTCGAAGGTGATTTGCTCTTTTGATGTTATAGGGAGTCCTGTATCAGAGGAGAAGGAAATAGGGCATTTGAAAAGCATTCAACTTGATTTACCAAAAGGCCGCTTTCTGAGTATCAACACACTTGATCTATTTTCAGATAAAGAAAAAATGGATCAAGCGATTGCTAAAACCATAAAACAAGGAAATGATATTTTAATAAAGTTGAGCGAGGAAGAATTCGACCTAGCTAAGTACTCAAAATCTATCCAGTTCAACATCAGCCTGACCGATAGCTATTTTCTAAATATAGCAAGTATAAGAGCCTTGCGTATGCTTTGGCAACAATGTGTACACGCATGGAACTCCGACCTTTCGGCGGATGCTCCGATCATCGTTCACTTGAATGAAAGTACTCATGTCGAAGATGAAAACTACAATAAAATAAAAGCAGGGGCACAAGCTATGGCCGCCGTAATTGGTGGAGCCGATTGTCTTTACATCTACCCATCTGATTCTAATAAAAAAGAAGGAGGCACAGCTTTCTCGCAACGAATAGCTTTGAATATCCAACATTTATTAGTTCTAGAAAGTTATTTCGACAGAGTGATAGATCCATCAGCTGGCTCTTACTATATCGAAGAACTAACAAATCAACTAGCTGAATCTGCTTGGAAGCAATTTCAAGATTCTATCTAAGAAAACACAAACACAATAACTATTAATATGAAAAAAATACTAGTAGCCAACAGAGGAGAGATCGCCATTCGAGTGATGAAAACAGCTAGAAGAATGGGGATCAAAACCGTAGCCGTTTATTCAGAGGCTGATCGAAATGCGCCTCATGTTCGTTTTGCAGATGAAGCAGTTTTGGTTGGACCAGCACCTTCTTCTGAGTCGTATCTAGTAATGGATAAAATCATAGCTGCTGCAAAATCCACTGGGGCAGATGGCATACATCCAGGTTATGGTTTTTTGAGTGAGAATGCAAAATTTGCTAAAAAAGTAGCTGACGCGGGCATCACTTTCATAGGCCCGAAGGAACATGCCATCACAGTCATGGGCTCCAAACTTGCCGCTAAAGAAACTGTTTTAAAATACGATATCCCAATGGTTCCAGGCATCGACGAAGCGGTAACTGATGTGGAAGTTGCTAAGAATGTCGCGAAGGAAATTGGTTTCCCTGTCCTAATAAAAGCCTCTGCCGGAGGTGGTGGAAAAGGAATGCGAATCGTACACACGATGGAGGAGCTTCCTGAGCAAATGGAAAGAGCTATCAGTGAAGCAAAGTCTGCTTTTGGAGACGGTTCTGTCTTCGTAGAAAAATACGTCACTTCGCCAAGGCACATAGAAATTCAAGTCCTTGCGGATAGTCATGACAACGTGTTATACCTTTTCGAAAGAGAATGTAGTATCCAAAGACGACATCAAAAAGTAGTGGAAGAAGCACCCTCAGTTGTACTCACTCCAGAGCTGCGAAAGAGAATGGGAGAAGCGGCAGTACTCGTTGCCAAGTCTTGTGACTACGAAGGTGCGGGTACTGTAGAATTCCTTTTAGATGAAAATATGAATTTTTACTTTTTGGAAATGAATACTCGCTTGCAAGTGGAACATCCAGTCACTGAATTAATTACGGGAGTTGACCTAGTAGAACAGCAAATCAGAGTGGCAAGAGGAGAGGAGTTACAAATCAAACAGGAAGATCTGACGATCACTGGCCATGCCTTAGAACTCAGAATCTATGCTGAAGATCCACTGAATGATTTTCTACCAAGTACAGGTTCTTTAGATGTTTATATAAGACCAGAAGGCGAAGGCGTTCGTCTAGATGATGGCTATGAGCAAGGGATGGATATTCCTATTTACTATGATCCGATGTTGGCGAAGTTGATTACTTACGGAGCGACTCGTGAAGAGGCATTGGTGAGAATGCGTAAGGCTGTAGTTGATTACAAAATAGAAGGGGTCCAAACGACGCTGCCTTTCGGGAAATTTGTTTTTGATAATGAGCATTTCGTAAGCGGAGATATTGATACACACTTTGTGAAAAAATACTATGCCCCTGAAATGATTACGGCTGGTTATGAAGAGGAAGCGGAGGTTGCAGCTGTGCTTGCAGACCGATTGTATAAAGATTATAAAGAACAACTAAAGGTCGTCAGTCCACAGCATTCTAATTGGAAGCAAAATCGGATCTAATATAATCGGCAACCAGTTACCTGAAAAGAAAAATAATGAATCAACCTGATTTCAGAAATATACCTTTCAAAAGAAAAGCTTCGATTAACAAAGAAGAACCCAAAACCTGGGAAAGTCCCGAAGGCATTACAATATGTAGCCGTTTTGATGGTAGTCGTATGGAAAGCTATGAACACTTGAATTTTATAGCAGGTATTCCACCATATTTGAGAGGACCATACAGCTCAATGTATGCTGTGCGACCATGGACGATTCGACAATATGCTGGTTTTTCAACTGCAGAAAAAAGCAATGCTTTTTATAGAAGAAATCTAGCACAAGGTCAGAAGGGATTGTCGGTCGCTTTTGACTTGGCTACCCATAGAGGTTATGACTCCGATCACCCACGTGTGACGGGTGATGTGGGTATGGCAGGAGTGGCCATTGATACGGTGGAGGATATGAAAACATTGTTCGATCAGATACCACTTGATAAGATGTCTGTGTCTATGACAATGAATGGAGCAGTCTTGCCAATCATGGCTTTTTACATTGTAGCAGCGGAAGAACAAGGAGTTGTAAAAGAATTGTTATCAGGTACGATTCAGAATGATATTTTAAAGGAATTCATGGTTCGGAACACCTATATTTATCCGCCACAACCTTCTATGCGTATCATCGGAGACATCTTTGAGTACACGGCTAAGCACATTCCAAAATTCAATTCCATAAGCATCTCCGGCTATCACATGCATGAGGCTGGCGCTTCGGCAGATATTGAACTGGCTTACACCTTAGCAGATGGATTAGAGTACATTCGGACGGGACTGAAAGCAGGTTTGAAAATAGATGACTTTGCACCTAGGCTATCTTTCTTCTGGGGAATCGGGATGAACCACTTTATGGAAATAGCAAAGATGCGAGCGGCTAGAATGTTGTGGGCAAAAATTGTAAAGCAGTTTAACCCAACGAATCCAAAATCAATGGCTCTGCGAACGCATTGTCAGACCTCTGGTTGGAGTTTGACTGCTCAAGATCCTTTTAATAATATTGCAAGAACGACTATAGAAGCGATGGCTGCAATCTTTGGAGGAACCCAATCTTTGCATACCAATTCTCTAGATGAAGCGATTGCATTGCCTACAGATTTTTCTGCTAAGATCGCACGTGATACCCAAAAGTATTTACAAACAGAAACGGACATTACTAAGGTAGTCGACCCTTGGGGCGGTTCTTATTATGTAGAATATCTGACTCATGAAATTGCGCAAAAAGCATGGGCCCTCATCGAAGAAGTGGAAGAGCATGGTGGCATGACAAAAGCTATTGAAGCAGGATTGCCTAAGATGCGAATTGAAGAAGCTGCTGCTCGAAAGCAAGCACGTATTGATAGTGGCGTAGATAAAATTGTAGGCGTCAATATTTTCCAAACAGAAGAAGATGGAGAAGCATTAGATGTCCTTTCTGTAGATAACTCAGCGGTTAGAAAAAGTCAGATTGAAAAACTGGAAAAGATAAAAGCCACACGTGATGAGGCCGCTGTACAGAACGCACTGGAAGCACTTAGCAATTGTGCAAAAACGGAGGAAGGTAATCTCTTAGAATTTGCTGTCACCGCAGCTCGACTACGTGCTACCCTTGGAGAAATATCAGATGCTATGGAAAAACATTTTGATCGGTACAAAGCAAATACAAAAACCATTCAGGGCGCATACGCCAGTGTCGCTAAAGATGATAAAGCTTTTCAAGAGGTGAGAAGTCTATCAGATAAATTCGCTGAACAGGAAGGTCGCCGTCCTCGAATCATGGTTGCTAAACTAGGGCAAGACGGACATGACCGAGGCGCAAAAGTAATTGCCAGTTCCTTTGCCGATATTGGGTTTGATGTAGATGTAGGACCTTTGTTTCAAACACCCGAAGAAGCGGCTCGTCAGGCCATTGAAAATGATGTTCATATTTTGGGTATCTCTTCTTTAGCTGCTGGACATAAAACGTTGGTTCCTCAAGTCATTGAAGCATTGAAGGAAGGAGGACGTCCAGACATTTTAGTCGTCACCGGTGGAGTGATTCCTCCACAGGACTATGACTTTTTATTTGAAGCAGGAGTGGCAGGTGTATTTGGCCCTGGAACTGTAATTTCAAAAGCAGCTGGAGAGATATTAAGAATCATGATGGGGGAGGGATAAGATTTTGCACTTCTGATATTGCATCATTTTAGCTTCAAAAGCGTATATTTGACCTTCGTTATTAAATTAATATCTATTTATAAAAAATAAATTTGAACATGAAAAATTGTAAAGGAATCTTATTAGTCGCTGTAGCAGTGTTGTTATGCATGCCTGCGTTTGCGCAAAAGTCAGCTCGAAAAATGGCTAAAGAAACTGCTCAGATGGTTACTAAACTTGACGAGGATCAGCAGAAAATGATTTTAAATTACTCTCGTAACCTAGCGAAGGTAGATGTCAAAAAAGAAATGAAAAAGACATTGAAAAAAATGTCTGCTGAAGATCGCCAGAAGGTAATGGACTACATTGCAAAGGTAGAATCTGGAGCAATGAAAA
>JBGCDT010000409.1:0-25372 GCA_045105695.1 Saprospiraceae bacterium
ACGATACTATTTCTGTTTTGCCAGGGGATTGGCCGGCCTTCGATAATCATGCTGGAGGAGGCGTTCGGGAGATTACCAACGTTGGTCCTATCGGCCCGTATTCCAGTCCCAATCCACCTTGGCAAGTACAAGGTACTGACAACAGATGGGCTATGTTTGACTCTGCAACCGATTGTTCGGGAGATCAGGATACTTGGTTGGTAACAGCCCCTATCGATTGCTCTGATAAGGATGAGGTATGGCTTCGATTTGAGCAATACTATTTGAATTTCTATTGCGAAACATATATCCGGATAGCTACTGATGAGTCTATCCCGTATGAAGAATGGGAAGAGATTCAAATTAATTTTACTACTGTAAATCAAGAAGGCCCTCCGAATATATTGATGGATCTGAGTAATTTTGCAGCCGGGGAACCTACTGTGTTTATTGGTTTTGAATTTAGAAATGTAGCTGATCAATCCCCTAGTCCTGACTTTGATGGTTGTGCTTACAACTGGCAGATTGATGACCTCATTCTATATGACGTGAACCCAACGGCCGATCATGACTTGGCTACGTTCAATGACTTCTACGCTATTGCTCCCTATGCAAAATGGCCGGTATCACAATTGGAGCCATTTGGTTTTTTAGCTGATGTCATCAACCTAGGTCAGGTAACACAAACGGGAGTTGAAGTTGCTCTGGAAATAGAAGATCTAACGAACAACGATGTAGTGCATGCAGAAATCTTTGATTATCCCGCAGCAGGTTTCCCTGAAATTGCGGCTAATGAAACATTTGAGAATCAACTATTTCCTGACGATGGATTTTTGCCTGCCGATGAGGAGAAAGCTTATGTCGGACGGTATCATATTTCCGCAGATTCAGTTGATGCCATTCCTGGAAATAATACGGGGATTTTCACCTTTGAAGTTACAGATACTATTTTTGCCAAGGAGGATACCATTAGTATTTCTATAGTACCTCAGCCTTCTAATTGGCCGGCAGAGGCTCCCTTCTCATGGGCTTTTGGTAATCATTATTATACGCCTAATGGAGATGGCTGGTTTGCTGATAAGGTTAGTTTCGCACTAGGAAATCCAGGAAGTGTTATCGGTAAAAGTGTAACGGCTATCCTTTATGAATGGACTACTATTAATTTTGGTTTTCCAACTAATATCCCCCCTAACGCTCGTACCGTTGTTGGTTTCAATGAATACACTATTACTGGTTCGGAAGGAAAAGGGGAATTAATAACCATCGATCTTCTTGATAACTTTACGGGGACTACTGGAGTAGCTCTTAAGGATGGAGGACACTACATTTTAATGTTGAGTTATGAAACAGGTGACCGGACAACGCCAGTTGCTATTGCAGGAAGTGATCAAAAAGATTATGCCGCTCAAATCTATCGGGCAGAACAACAGCAAAAGGCCAGATATGCAGGTATACTTATGATTGGAGGAATTACAAACGGAGTTTTTAGCACACTCAGTTTTGGAAGGAATGTAGTGCCTGCCGTGCGTATGCACATTACGGATCAGCTAGTCGCTACAAAACAAGTATTAGCTTCGGAGCATAAAATTTCAGCTTATCCAAACCCTGCGAAAGATCAAATCACTGTAGCATTTGATCTACAAAAGCAACAAGAATTGGTTACACTATCAATTGTAAGCCCTTCGGGCAGTTTATTACAAACAAAAAGATTAGATGATATTAAGGAAGAAAGAATCTCTTTAAATTTGGAGAAATTTACGGGAGGGAGTTATTTCTTGAAAATAAACACCCCAGAGGGAGAACGTTCAATTCCATTTGTCGTTCAGCATTAGAAAATTAAACAACTATCGGTTTGATTTTTTACAAGTTCGGAGTAAATTCCGAATTCTTTAAGAAAAAATATTTGTTGTATTACTAGTTACAATGAATGCTCACTATTATTTAACAATGTTTTAGTTCACTGTAACTAAACCATAAAAACTATTTTAAATGATTTTTAAATCTACGCTCATTAAAAACTTTACACTGGCCATATTACTCGCTATGGCTGGAAACATTCAGGCCCAAGTATTTTGGTCTGAAGATTTTTCAGGTGGTTTTCCTGCGGGATGGACCAGTGAAGATATTTCTGCTAATTATGATACAGAGTGGACTTGGTGTGAAGGGCCTACAGACCCTCCTCCAGCCGGATGTTCGCCAATATTTTCAGGTGCTCCAAACGGACAAGTTCCATTTCAAGCTACTACCGCTGAAAACGGATTCTTGACACTTAATTCTGATGCTGTCGCTACAGACAATCATGCTAACGACCCGCATATTTCTGTACTTACAACGGATGCTATTGATTGCTCTGCTGAATCTGTAGTTTGGTTGAAATTTGAAACACATATCGGTGCTTTTGAATTAGATCCTCTTTCCAATGCTATTCTTAGAGTAAGTAATAACAATATGGATTGGACAGAATACACATTGTTTCCTGGTTTGACAACGACGATACGTTGGTCAGATAATCCATTTGATGCTATCGTTAATATCTCAGATGTTGCTGCAAACCAATCAACTGTTTATTTACAGTTGGAATGGACTGCTGGATGGGAATATTTTTGGAATGTTGACGATATGATTTTGACAACTGAGGACCCAACTCCTCCTAATAATTTACGCGTGATGGACAACTTCTTCGCAGGAGCACCTAGCGCGAGAACACCAGTTTCTCAAGTCCGAACTTTTGGATTTTTAGCAGATATCGAGAATCAAGGATCAGCTCCGCAACCGAATACTGTTCTAACGGTAGAAATTGAAGACGATGCTAACCCAGGTACAGTGATATTCACAGACGCACTTTCCTATGGAACTACAGTGGCTGATTCTCTATATGAAAATGTACCTTTCGAAGGAGCTGGATTTACACCAGCGGATATGGTCGCTACATACACAGGAACCTATACGATCACATCAGACTCCGTAGATATAGATCCTTCTGATAATTCTTTAGAATTTAATTTTGAAATTACCGAGAATCTTTTTGCTTCAGATAGAGGTGTAACAAGTGTGTTTGGTTCTGCTGTAGACAATTGGGAGGATGGAGAAAACTATTCTTGGGCTTATGGTAATAGCTATCACGTTGTAAACGGAGACGGTTGGTGGGCTGATAAGGTTACTTTTGGAATTGGAAATGCAGATGAAACAGGAGTAGAGGGTAAAACAATTGCGGTTAAATTGTACGAATGGGATGATGCTGATGCTGATGGAATCGCAATACCTGAAGAAAGAACTGAGGTTGGCTTCAATAACTATGATATTACTGGTGATGAAGGGACTGGTGAAGGGGATTTAATTACGATCCCTCTCTTAGGAACTTTATCCTTAGAACCAGGAGTAGAACTTGATGATGATACAGATTACATTGTAATGTTAGAATACAATTCATTGGACCAGGAAACTACGATTTCATTTGTTGGGTCAGATGAATATGATTACGGTGCTCAATCTCTCAGAATGGGGTTGTTGGGAGAAGCTGCTTCAGGTACGATGTTGGCCGTTGGTCATCCGCTTACCTCTGAGGATTATAGCTCTGGTGGTTTTGGAGGTGGTGCTAATACGCCTATTGCACGTCTTACTATCGTAGACGAAATGCCTACAAATACAACTGAACTCGCATCGGAGAACGTAATCAATGTTTTCCCATCCCCTGCTAGTAATCACATTGATGTAGCTTTAGACTTTACTGAACTTCAGGAAGAATTGACTTTCCGAATTGTTGATGTAACAGGTAAAGCAATTAGTCATCGAAGTGTTGAAAACGCACAGAAGGAAAATTATCGATTTGATGTTTCTACATTCCCTGCTGGAAACTATTTCTTAAATGTTTCTACTTCTCTTGGAAACAGAAGCATTCCTTTTACAGTCGCTAGATAATTTCTTTTCTCTACTTGTAAAAACACAGAAGGCGTTTTGGAGCAATCCAAAACGCCTTCTTATTATCAATAAGTATTAAAACTTAAAACTTAAAGCTTAGCCAAAGCTTCTTCCAGTAACTTAATCTTCGTATTCGCATCCGCTAACTTCTGCCGCTCTTTATCTACAACTACAGCTGGTGCACCACTCACAAAACGCTCATTACTCAGTTTTTTCTCTGCGATGTTTTTAAAACCTTTGAAGTAATCTATCTCCTTTTCAATTCTTTCCCGCTCCGCTGCTACGTCAACTGTTTTATTAGATTCCATAAAGTACTTCTCCGTTCCAGAAAGGAAAGAAACAGTATTCGGGATTTCTTCTTTAGTGAAAATCAAATCAGAGAGTCCAGCCATTTTTACAACCATTTCCTTCAATCCTTTTACTGCGTAAAGGGCTTGCGCACTAGCGGTATCTTCTATGTACATTGGAACACGTTCATTCCCTTTTATGGCATTCTGATTTCGAGTATCTCTGGCTTTAGAAACAACATCCATTGCCGTATCAACTTGCTTCACAAAGGCAGCATCAAATTCAGCGGGAGTAGGGTAGGAGCTAACTACACAATCCTCGCCTTCTTTTCTATCTCTTAGCTGATGCCAAATCTCTTCCGTAACAAAAGGCATAAATGGATGTAACAAAGTCGTCAATCGCTCAAAGAAATTCAGCGTCTGTTCATAAGTTGCTTTGTCGATGGGTTGGCCATAGACAGGCTTTACCATTTCTAAGTACCAACTACAGAAATCTCCCCAAATGAAATTGTACAGAGACATCAAAGCTTCTGACAAACGGAAAGTCTCAAAACTCTTTTCAACTTCTATGATGGTCTGTTGTAGTTTGTTTTCAAACCAAGCTGTTGCCAAAGAGTTTACCAAAGCAGCAGAATCGTCTACGGGTTCGGCTACGACTTCCCAGCCTTTGATCAGATTGTGGGCCTGCCACATTTTGTTACAGAACTTCTGACCTTGCGAGCAAAGCTGGCTGGAGTTTTCTACTTTCTTTGTCTCTGGGTTGATTGGCGCATCAAAGATAATATCGTTTCCAGCGGCGGCAGAAGAGAGCATTCCAAAACGGACTCCGTCAGCTCCGTAATTGTCAATAAGAGAAAGCGCATCAGGGCTATTCCCCAAGGACTTACTCATCTTGCGTCGCTTCTTATCTCTTACCATCCCTGTGAAGTAAACATCCTGAAAAGGCTGGCGTCCATTCTTTTTGGCAAAATCTTCTCCCAGCAAATCTTCTGTATATTCATAACCTGCCATAACCATTCTAGCTACCCAGAAGAACATGATGTCCCAACCGGTAACCAAAGTATCTGTCGGGTAATAATATTTCAACTCTTCTTTGTTTTCAAAACCATCAAAAACAGAAATTGGCCATAACCAAGAAGAGAACCAAGTATCTACAACATCTTCGTCTTGAATCAATTCTTCGGCTTTTATAGCAGGGTTACCTGTTTTTTCACGAGCTTGCGCTAAAGCCTCTTCTTTCGTTTCGCCAACAAAAATTTCTTCGCCATAGTAGTAGGCTGGAATTTGTTGTCCCCACCAAAGCTGTCGTGAAATACACCAGTCTCTGACGTTCTCTTCTTTCAACCAGTTGTTGTACATGTTCCACATATGCTTAGGGTGGAAAGTTACTTCGCCAGATTCAACGGCATTAAGAGCTGTTGCTGAAAAGTCTTTCATTTCCAGGAACCACTGCAACATCAGACGAGGTTCAACCACCGCATCCGTACGCTCGGACCGTCCAACCTTATTTCTATAATCTTCAATCTTTACAATATGACCAGAAGCTTCTAACTCTTTTGCAATCTTTTTACGAACGGCAAAACGATCTTCTCCAATGAAAAAGCCAGCGGCTTCACTCATGGTTCCATCATCGTTGAATACATCAATGATTTCTAAGTTATGTCGCTCCCCAATTTCATTATCATTCATATCATGAGCAGGCGTCACTTTCAAGCAACCTGTACCAAATTCAGTATCTACATATTTATCCTGAATGATGGGAATAGAACGATTGGCCATCGGAACGATTACGCGTTTACCTTTCAGATTAGCATAGCGCTCGTCATCTGGGTTTACCGCTACCGCGGAATCACCTAGGATGGTCTCCGGTCGGGTAGTGGCAATGGTTACCCATTCGTCCTCTGTTCCTTCAACTTTATATCGAACATAGAATAACCGAGAGTTCTCCTCTTTATAAATTACTTCCTCATTAGACAAAGCAGTAAGGGCAGAAGGATCCCAGTTGATCATTCTTTTGCCTCTGTAAATCTTTCCTTTTTTGTAAAGATCAACGAAAACTTTTACAACGGCTTTTGATAGCTTGTCCTCCATCGTAAAGCGAGTACGTTTCCAATCACAGGAAGCTCCCAGTCTTTTTAATTGGTCGAGGATGATGCCTCCGTACTTATCTTTCCACTCAAAAGCATGTTCTAAAAACTTGTCTCTTGAAAGATCACTTTTCTTTATGCCTTGCTCTCTAAGTAGCTTTACTACTTTTGCTTCTGTGGCAATAGATGCGTGATCTGTTCCCGGTACCCAACAGGCGTTCTTTCCTTCGAGTCTTGCCTTTCGAATCAAGATATCCTGAATCGTATTATTGAGCATATGCCCCATATGTAAGACTCCTGTTACATTTGGTGGTGGAATCACAATGGTATATGGTTCTCTGTCATCAGGTGAAGAACTAAAGTAGTCTTGCTCCATCCAATGCTGGTACCACTTTTTTTCAATCGAATCGGGATTATATTTACTATTTTCTGTGGACATTTTTTCTTTGTTTTAATTGAGACTATGAAAACTAAACAGCCGGTTAATACTTCAATTCCATTACATCCGCATCTCCTTTTCCTCGATAAGTCACGACGTAAAAATTACCGTATTCATTAGGTGGAATATCATTATATACTTCCTTTCCAGTGAAATAGTTCAATAGATCAGGAACTGTATTGGAGTGACCAATGACTAAGATTTTCTCTCCTTTTCTTTTTTGGAGTAAATCGCCAAAACGAAAATCCAGATCATTTGGGTTGTAGATACCTATATCACATTTTATATCTGATTTTACCATCCTTGTTACAATGGGATTAGCGGTCTGTGTCGTTCGTAGGTAGTTGGTGCTAAGTGCTAAAGTGATAGGGACATCCTTAAGTATCTTAGCCAGTTGATTAGCTCGCTTTATTCCAACTTCGGATAGCGGTGGATCCTCTGACTCATCTACTTTCTCTGCGTGACGGACTACGAAGAAGGTTAAAGCGTTTGGGTTGTCAAAGTCTTTGATCTCGGTCGAATTTCCGGTAGAGAATATAACTTTGCCGTTTGTGATTCCGGTAGCATCCCCTAGTTCGGTTTTGCAACTAACACAAAATACAGATAGCGCAAGAATTATAATGTAAGTGTATTTCATAAATAAATATTTTAGTCAACTCTTCTTTGTACGTTGTAGAATGTAGTAGGTTGTACGAAGTTTATTGAGCTTCAACTTGAGAAAATGGAGCTGCCTCTATTTGGCCTTTTAGTAAATCTTCCATAGACTCTCGTTCGCGAATCAAGTAGTGTTTTCCTTCATGTAGTAATACTTCGGCTGGCCGAAATCGAGAGTTGTAATTGGAAGTCATCGAATAGCAATAAGCTCCTGCATTGTGGAAACACAAAATATCACCTTCCTGAATTTCATTGATTTTCCGATTGATACCAAAAGTATCTGTTTCGCAAATGTAACCTACAACCGTGTAGATACGGGGCTTCGCTTCTGGCTTGCTCAGATTGGTGATCTCATGATGTGCATCGTAGAACATGGGACGTATCAGGTGATTCATTCCAGAGTCAATCCCTGCGAAAATGGTAGAGATGGTTTGTTTCACTACGTTTACTTTCGTCAAAAAATAACCGGCCTCACTGACTAGGAATTTACCAGGCTCAAAGACTAGAGAAAGATCACGGCCATAACTTTTACAAAAGTTATTAAATCGTTCAGAAAGCGAGATTCCTAGCTGTTCTATATCGGTAGAAATACCGCCTGGCTTATATGGAACCTTGAATCCAGAACCAAAATCTATGAACTCCAAATCTGGAAAAGCCAAAGCTTGATTGAATAGAATTTCAGCACCTCTTAGAAAAACTTCCGCATCCAAAATATCTGAACCTGTATGCATGTGTAGTCCTTCGATTTTTAAACCCGTAGCTGCGACGACCCGATGAACCAATGGCATTTGATGGATGGAAATTCCAAACTTAGAATCGATATGACCTACAGAAATTTTAGCTGATCCACCTGCCATGATATGCGGGTTGATGCGAATGCAAACAGGAACTTCAGGGTATTTATGACCGAACTCCTCTAGGATGACAATGTTGTCAATGTTAATTCGAACTCCTTCTTTCAGAGCCAATTCAATCTCCTCGAAGGAAACACAGTTTGGTGTAAACATTATTTTATCAGGGCTGAAACCAGCCTTCAAACCCAACCAAACTTCCTGAATAGAGACGGTATCTAAACCAGCGCCTAACTGTCGCATCAGTTTGAGAACATTAATATTCGTCAGTGCTTTACAAGCGTAATTGATTTGTAGATTTGAAACGGAAAAAGCATCAGTCATTCGCTGATATTGCCGTTTAATAATAGCACTATCATATACGTACAAGGGAGCATCGTATTGCTTGCAGAGTTCTAGAGGGTCAATCTCTTCATTGAGGTAGTAACGTCCATTTTGTAATTGCATGGTAATGTGTCAATTTTGCTTTTAGCTGTAATGGTGATTTCCAGCTGTTGCTTTTTTCAGAATGGCGGCAAAGATAGGGAATTTTGAGAAAGCTTAGGTGATGCGAAAATTGGAAGGGATGTAATTATTGAAGCGATTGGGAAGGGCTTTTATCCAACCTAGATTTACGCCTTCGTATTTCAATAGGGTCCAACCACTTGCCTGTCCAGGAAGTTCAAAATTTTCTTTTTTCAAAAACTGAACAGCCTGTGATTTAGATAATTCCAAAGAAGGTAATTTTTTGTTTACAGCATTAGAAAGAGCGAGTTGGTGGGAAGGCACGAGTTGTTTGCCTTTCAAGGTTCCGATCAAAGTACCTATTGCTTTTTGCCGGAGCTTGTTTTCCAAAAAAAGTGCTTCTTCTCGGTGTGTTTTGAGAATGATTTTCAACTGCCCATTCGGGTTTTCATAAACGTCAAATCGGTCAGGACCTTCCAGCCAGGGATCGACAAGCGGTCTTTGTTTCTCGGACATTAAATTCCAGTAAGCCGTTCTTTTGAGTTGATGTTTCTGTTTTTTCTTTTTTGATTTTTTGTTAGAGAACTTAGTTTCGTTTTGCATTTCTGAAAAAGAGCCATCATCCGATTTGACAAAACAAGAAATAAAGAAACCTTCCCCCGGAACCTTATGAGGAAAAAACTGATAGCCTTCCACCTCTTGCTCCTGAACGACTACGATATTCCAGTTCGGATCAATTTCTAAGGGAACATTATTAAAACCATTTTGCTTTAGCCAAATAGCATTGTTAATGTTTTCACTCGGGTTGTAGGTACAGGTGGAGTAGATTAGATGTCCGCCGGGTTTTAATAATGTGATGGCATCTTTTAAAATATTCTGCTGACGAAGGGCACAACCTGCTACCGATTTTTCAGACCAGTTAGGAAGTACCTCACTAGACTTTCGAATCATTCCTTCTCCAGAGCAAGGTGCGTCTACGAGGATGATGTCGAAGAAATTGCCTATGGCAGATAGCTCTTCCGGAGCATGTTGTGAAGAGTAGGTTTTTAAGGAGCCCCATTTGTCTAGATTGTGACGAAGGACTTTGTATCTGGAATTGATGATTTCATTGCAAAGCACCAGACTATCTTCTGGTATTGCCGATTCTAGCAATAAACTTTTACCACCGGGAGCGGCACACAGATCTAGTACTTTTAAGAAGGCGTTGTCTTTTCTTTTGGATAGCAATTGTCTCACTGCCTCAGCTACAAACATTGAAGAAGATTCCTGTACATAGTAGGCTCCCGCTTGAAATAAGGGCTCTGTTTTGAAGGAGGGTCGTTTCTGTAAGAAGTATCCATTTTTGAACCAAGAAATTTTCTGAGGTGTCAAAAAAAAAAAAAAATCACTTTTCGATAGATTCATATGTATACTCGTCTTGGATTCATTGGCCAATGAATCTAAAAAGTCGTCATATTCTTCTTTTAAAATATGTGTTAATATTTCTTCTAGTGGTTTAGGTAAAATCATGAATTTCGATTGGTATGAGCGCTTTCCCTTGGTACCATCATTGTCAAAATGAGTGTGTTGACAAACCTAATATTTATTCATTAACACACGTAATTTAAAGCTACCTATTTATGAGAAATCTATCACAAATCAAGAAAGACAAATCACTTAAGACGATTAAAAAAACTGAATTAAATAAAATCAAAGGAGGCGTATCTGATGTTAGGAATCAGCAAAATCACGGTGCCAACCCTGATGAATTTAACTTCTAGCCAGCAACTATATATAGTAAAAAAGCAGTGTCCTTTTGGGATACTGCTTTTTTTATTTCCGCTAATGAGATAGCTTTGTTTTATTTTAGAAATTCGAGACTCCCCCCTTTCTTAAAAAGGGAGTCTACTCTTTCACTAATCTGTTCATCTTCGATCAATGGCGGAGCATGATGTGGCTTTATTCGAGCATCAATAATCAAAGCTCCTTTACAGCCCCAATGTTTGAATTCTGTATAAGTATCAATACCATAAATATCATGCGAAGGATTGGCTCTAGTGAAGGTCACCCATACAAAATTGTTAACTTCAGCAGCTACGAATTCTGAATCATCAACAATTAATAACAATGGTATTACATCCCAGTCATACTGTTGTAATTGTTTTGTTAGAAAGTCTATTTCTTTAATTGCTTTTTCTTGTGAATCGAACTTTGGTCCTTGGATTGCTAACATCCCTTTTTGTACAAATCGAGCTTGGGAGAATCCTTCTGGTAAATTGAAATTCGCAGGAAGCTGATCGGATAAATCTCTTCGTTTCTCTCCACAGCAGGCGATGACAACTTTAGAACCAGCATTCCATCCACTGCCAGAATAATCGAGTGTGTCGATAGTTGTCTTTGTTTGAAAATGCAAGTCTCTTGTCCAGTCTACTCGTTCTAAGAGATGATTGAAGAAGGCGGGGATGTCATGCGTTGTCAGCGAAGGGTCATCTTGTTTAGCGGTGATAAAAAGAAATTTAGCTAAAGAGGTTTGTCCTGAGCCTAGTATGCGATTGGCAATGGTTAGGATTTCCTCTGGCTTTCTTTCTCTAAAGGGCATGTACCGTTCACTACCGATAGCTAGTAAAAGAGGATGCACACCTGCTGCATCTACAGCGTTGATTTCATGTAGCCCTGGGAATTCCTGTGAGGTAACCGGTTCCACTAATTTGTGTATAATATATCCAAAACTAGAATCTTCCTGAGGGGGTCTGCCAACTACTGTAAAATGCCATATGGCATCTTTACGATGATACACCTTATCCACCTTCATATATGGAAATTCATGTTCTAGGCTATAGTAACCCAAGTGATCTCCAAAGGGGCCCTCTGGTTTCTTTTTACCTTTGACTAATGTTCCAGTGATGCAAAAATCTGCATCGGCAGAAAGGTAATATCCATCTTTCTTCGCATATCGAAATCGACGACCTCCTAACATTCCCGCAAAGGTCATTTCGGATAACCCTTCTGGCATCGGCATGATGGCAGCAAAAGCATGTGAAGGAGGCCCTCCTATAAAAATGACAATTTTAAATTCCTCTTCTGACTGGTTATACATAGTATGATGTACTCCGATACCACGATGTAACTGATAATGTAAACCTATTTCTTTATTGGGTATATATTCGTTGCCGGATAGCTGAATTCGATACATACCAATGTTGGATTGCATCATGTTGTCGCTCCCTGGAGGCAAGGTCATTACTTGAGGTAGCGTAACAAAAGCACCGCCATCGTCTGGCCATGATTTGATTTGGGGGAGTTGATCTATGGTGGTTTCTCCCCAAGCTACTGGATTGGAAAACCAAGCCTTGCGCGGAAGTGCGGAGAGCGCTGTGAATGGAGCTCTCCAGTAGTTTAAAGGATTTTTCAGAAGACGTGTGGGATCAGCTTTTAGCTCCATAACCTCTCTTACTCTTGGTAAGGTTTTTCTGAAGATAAAATCAGTTCGTTCGTAAGTTCCATACAAATTAGAAACAGCAGGGAACGGACTTCCCTTTACATTTTCAAATAGTAAAGCAGGGCCACCTGCGTCAAATACACGACGATGAATTTCTGCTATTTCTAAGTTCGGATCTACTTCTGTTTTTATGCGGACGAGATGGTTGTGCTTCTCTAAATCTAGAACACATTCGTTGAGACTACTGTACATGTTGCAATGATTATTTGCTGGTTAGTAAACTATTGCAATTCTAACAACGGATTTGAGAATTGGTTTTTTAAAGGTTACTAACTTTTACCATCAAATCAATAGTCTTCTATTCCAGGTAAATGTTGATTCTTGTATTTTGGATCATCTAGAAGGGAAAGGAAGCCCTTCATAGATTTGAGTGGTCCCTGATCTATGGCTAGGTTGATCATCCAATTTGGAATGCTTCCGGCAGGGTCGGATTTTAGTAAGTAGGTAGTTTCAATTTCGTTAGCCGAAATAGGTTTGAAATGCCACTGGTTGAAATGATTGTAAATTCGAACACGACCTTCTTTCTCAGGGATATATTCAGGGCGACCATAAGAACTAGAAACGACTTCTTTAGTGATTGGGTCTTGTTTTATTTCGGAGTAGATGATCATGTCTCGATCACTCATCGGCCAAGGGAAATCAACGTTGTAGTAACAGTAAGATTGGAGTGCGTTGAGTTCCTCTAGGACAGTAGACTCGGCACATTTGTACACCCATTTATCGTAGTTTTCAACATCCACTAAAAGAGCAACAGTAGTACTAATAGAGCTTTTTATTTTAGTCGTAAATTTTAGTTCTTTAATTTCTGAATTTATGACTTCTCTCGTGTATATTTTTATTCCACTTACTTCCTTCTTGAAAACCCAGCCCGTATCCTCTCCCTGAGGTGAATAGAGAGGGAGAAGGAAAACGAGTACAATAAGTCCAAACCAGCTGTGGCCTGTTTTCATCTTTTAAAAATTTAGAGGAAGCAAAAGTAGCTTGAAAATGTCAGATTTTTTTGAATACAAGTAATCAATGCTTTATGGGGTGGATGGTTCATTAAAAAACGAGGAAAATCTATCTAATTTTACAAGATCTATTTGCTAGCAAAATCAATTTATGAAAATAATAATATATCCTTCATTTCGTTCCTTTAGGTATTCCAAAAATTAATCGTAATCCGCATTTGCTTTATTGTCGGCTTGCGATAAATAGTTTGTAGCTTTGCAAGGCTTGGAAATCGTTAGGTCGCATCCTTTTTTTGTTAGTAACAAATTCCAATTGTTTTGTAGAGCGGCTTCTCAAGATTCCAAGACCAATTTCAAAGACCAGAAAAATAATGTTATGCGCGCCTACCTCAATCTCTTACAACATATTCTTGACAATGGGAATCAAAAAACAGACCGTACCGGTACTGGTACGCTGAGTGTCTTCGGTCATCAGATGCGTTTTGATTTGTCGAAAGGCTTTCCGATGCTGACCACTAAGAAGCTACATTTGAAATCCATTATTCATGAATTACTTTGGTTCCTAAATGGAGACACCAATATAGAATACTTAAAAGAAAATGGTGTCCGTATCTGGAACGAATGGGCTGACGAGAATGGTGATTTGGGACCTGTCTATGGAAAACAATGGCGGAGTTGGGAGTGTAGAGATGGTTCTACTATTGATCAAATTGCACAAGCTATTGATCTGATAAAAAACAATCCGGATTCCAGAAGAATAATTGTTAACGCCTGGAACGTTGGCGATCTTCCACATATGGCTTTAAGCCCCTGTCATTGTCTTTTCCAATTTTATGTAAATGATGGAAAACTTTCCTGCCAGCTTTATCAGCGATCTGCGGATGTCTTTCTTGGAGTGCCTTTCAATATTGCTTCTTACGCTTTGCTGACTATGATGATGGCTCAGGTCTGTGACCTTGAGCCAGGCGATTTTGTACATACATTCGGGGACACACATTTATACCTTAATCACACTGATCAAGCCAAAACGCAACTTGCTCGAACACCAGGAGTGTTACCTACGATTAGTATTAACCCTGATGTCAAATCAATTTTTGATTTCAAATTTGAAGATTTCAAATTAGAAAACTATCATCCACAGCCTCATATCAAAGCACCTGTAGCTATATAAAATCAGGTGTCCTCATGACTGATTTCAATTCCCAGACCGACGAACAACTTATAGCACTGTTACAGACTGACAGTGACCTAGCTATCGACTGGATTTTCAGAAGGTACTACCCTATGTGTCATAAAGCGGCCGTAAGAATTTTGAAAGATGAATTTATAGCAGAGGATATCACACAGGACGTGTTCATGGAATTGTGGCGGAAAAGAGAGCAGCGACAAATCAACATTGCCTTAAAGGCCTACCTCCGCCGCTCCGTCATGAATCGTTGTCTCAACTACATCAGAGATAAAAAGATGGCTTTTGAAGATGAGGAAAAACTACCTGAATGGCCTTCGAACTCAACAGATGCACTAAGCGAACTAGAAGCTGGTGAGTTGAAAGAAAGTCTTCAAAAGGCTATTGATGGTTTGCCAGAGCGTTGTCGCATTGTTTTCACCTTAAGCCGTTTTGAAGACCTAAAGTACCAGGAGATTGCGGATAAACTAAATATATCAATTAAAACAGTGGAGAATCAGATATCTAAAGCGCTTCGTGTAATTCGAGAAGCGGTTGGGAAAAGAAGTTAGTAAGGAGAGAGGAAGTGGATGCAAAAGAAAGTGATGTTATCTTCTCAAAAGTCTATTTCCTTTACTTATTGATTCTTCTCTGTTTCCAACCCCCTCCTGAAATGTCGCATTTTAGTCTAAACATCCACAATCACTATGAATAAAGCCAAAATAGCATTAAAATAGTGCTGGGAAGATAGGGGGGCACCTACCAAAGAGGTGTCTATAGAAGTAGAATTGAGAAAGCATATATAATGAATAAATTCGATCATATAACCAGTATTCACAGGCAGATAAGTGGCCAAATTACTGTTGCAGAGCAACAGCAATTAAACCAGTGGTTGGCAGAAAGTTCTGAAAATGAGGTGATTGCAAAAGAAGTAGAACTGATCTGGCACACAGCAAACACTTACCGTAATACAACAACGACTAACGTAGAAGGGGCCTTAAAACGTTTCAAAAAGGCTAGAGCTGCTGAGGAAACACGAATTGAATCTACCCCTACTCCTGTAAAATCACTTCCACTTAGACGATATTTTCTAAGAATCGCAGTAGCTGCTGGATTTCTCTTTGGACTTTTCTTTCTGTTGCCAGAAATGCTGGACAATAGTTCTGATGGCTTCACGGCAATAAATACAGATTTTAATCAAATAGAGGAAACAGCACTGGCCGATGGTTCTACTATTTATGTGAACGAATCAACTTCCTTTGAATATCCAACTACTTTTGATGCAAACTTCAGGGCTGTCAAACTTGAGGGAGAAGCTTTCTTTGACGTTGCAAGAGATGAAGATCGTCCTTTTAGTATTGCTACGAACCAATTAGATGTTAAGGTCTTAGGTACCTCTTTTAATGTCTATGCATACCCAAACAAAAAAACGGAAGAAGTTGCGGTCGCAACAGGTAAGGTCGCTGTCACTGTTAAAGAAACTCAGAAAGAGTACATCCTGACGGCTGGAGAGCATTTATCTTACGATGCTAAAACCAAAGAGGCAACGATCTCTAAAGACAAGAAGCAAAATGCACAAGCTTGGAGAACAGGTGTTCTGACTTTCGAATCGACTCCATTGGCTACTGTTTTTCAAACATTGGAAAAACACTTCGACATTAGTATTGACATAGAAAACAAAGAGCTCTTGAATTGTACCGTTACCGTTCCTGCGTTTAAGAATGCTAGCCAAGAGGTTGTTTTGGAAACTTTACAAACGCTTTTCAATATGAAATTGGAATACAAGGGGAAAGGCGTTTTGTTTAGCGAAGGAGCTTGTAACTGAAAAATGGGATATATGATTCCAAATTAAGAAATACTAAATCTAACTTTCTACAAATCTGCTAGACTTATATTTGAAAAGCGACGCTGTGTTATATCGGCGTCGCTTTTTTAGTTTTAAATCCTTATTCCAAAGTCGAATTGTCTTATCTTGGCAGGCGTATGCGGATTGTCCTGTTAATTGTTTTTTTATTTGGTTGTACAACGATGGTTTTTTCACAAGTGGATTTGGAAAAACGGATGGATTATAGCGCTCGAAACTTACCTCTCGACAAAGCGCTAAATCGGTTAAGCAAAAGATCGAAAATCAGTATTGCATTTAGTGACAACCTCATCTCTCCTTACACACGCGTCTCCGTAAAATTCAAAAAGAAAACAGTCCAATATATTTTAGAATACCTGCTTCGGAACACCGGACTGAGCTTCAAAGTCGTAGGTGACCAAGTGGTTTTATTCAAAGTCTCCAATCGAAGGCATACCCTCAGCGGTTATATAACAGACGCAACGAGCGGAGAGCGACTAATTGCCAGTCATGTTTTTATAAAAAATGGAACAAAAGGAACGACGACTAATGAATATGGATTCTACAGTCTAACCTTGGAGGAGGCCACGGTTACTATTCAGTTCTCATACCTTGGATTTAAACATATGATTAAGGTCATTAATCTGGACAGAGATAAACGACTTGATATTGGACTGGAACCATTGCTTTTTTTAGAAGAAGTATTAGTGGTAGATGATGACAGTACTCAATTGAGAACCTTTTCACTGGAGCACATTACTCCTCAGATGATAAATTCTATTCCAGCACTTGGAGGAGAACCCGATCTTTTTCGAGTGGTACAATCAATGCCTGGTATTCAAACCGGAACAGACGGAGTAGGCGGTATACACGTACGTGGAGGGAATGCTGATCAGAATTTATATTTACTAGATGGTGTGCCGATCTATAATCCTTCTCATCTTGGAGGAATCTTTTCTATCTATGATTCAGATGCAATTATCAATACTAAGCTGATGAAGGATTTTATTCCTACGCGGTTTGGTGGTCGTTTATCCTCGGTCATGGACGTTCGTACCAAGGAAGGCAATAACAAAAGATTCAAACTCAATATGGGGGTCGGCCTTACCTCTGCAAAGGCTAGCCTCGAAGGTCCTATAAAAAAAGACAAAGGAGCATTCTTTATTTCAGGTCGCCGCTCTTTATTTGATGTTGCGGTAAAACCAATTACAAAAAGGCTGAAAGAAGATCGGAATGTGAAAGGCTTTAGTGATTATGGTTTCTATGACCTTAATGCAAAGCTGAATTATCAGATCACAAAGAATGGCCAATTGTATCTCAGCGCTTATACCGGTAAGGACGAGTTCTATGATGAGAGTGAATCAGCATTGGAAGACGATGGAGGAGGGATTGGAAATGTTTTTAGAATAGAACAAAAAGAAAAACAGAATCTGGATTGGGGTAATAAGGTCGCGGCCTTGCGTTATAATCATCTGTTCAATCCAAAGCTTTTTCTAAATACTACTTTTACCTATAGTGACTACCAGTTTTCTTCCACTCGAATTGGGCAAGAACTGTCCATTCAAACGAATATGGAGGGGGAGTCAGATACGATAACGAGACAAGGATTTACGAAGTATGAATCTAGGATTCAAGATTGGGCTCTCAAGTTGGATTTCGATTATGTTGCTGCTCCTAATCATTACTGGCGTTTTGGAACAGAAGTTATTTTTCATAACCTGTATCCTGGTGTGAAGCGCTCTGAAGAACTTGAAGAATTTCCAGGTTTTGAGCAGACGGCGATTGACTCTTTTAATATTCCCAAAAATGCATCTCGAGAAATCTCTTTCTATTTAGAAGACCAGTGGACCCTTTTTGGAAAAATAAAAACTAATATAGGTCTCCGAGCTACGGCATTTCAAAATGACGGAAAGGTATATTGGCGAGCAGACCCAAGGATACGAATCTGGTATGAACTGAATCCAAACTTCCGACTGAAAAGCTCCTTTAGTCTGTTGCATCAGTATTTACATTTGTTATCTGCTTCTACTATTGGTTTGCCTAATGATCTTTGGGTTTCTTCTAATTCAGTGGTAGCTCCTCAGGAGAGTTGGCAAAATTCATTAGGGTTTGAAGCAGAGGGTAGGAGAGGGCTGAAAATTTCTTTGGATTTCTATTATAAAAAAATGAATAGGCTTGTTGCCTATCAAGAAGGGGCGGATTTCTCTTCTATTGATGCTCGAAACTGGGAGGAAAAAGTTACAGTAGGAGAAGGGGAGAGTTATGGAGCAGAGTTATTTGTTCATCGCCGATTTGGAAAATTCACTGCATGGTTGAGTTACTCCTGGTCAAAAACTACTCGGACATTTGAGGAGCTGAATCTAGGGAGAACATTCCCTTTTAGATATGACCGACGACATAATGGGCAGATAAATTTGATTTATAATCTTAACGAAAAATGGAGATTGTCTACTAACTGGACTTATGGAACAGGTTTAGCGACGACTCTGCCAGTTGGTAAATATGAATTTCCATTAGCTGATCCAACACCGGTTACTGCAACTGCTTACAATGAAAAAAACAGCTTTAGAATGCCCGCTTATCACCGCATGGATTTTGACATTAGCTATCGTCTGTCCAAAAGCTGGGGTGTTCAAAAGTTCAACTTCGGTATTTATAATTTATATGGTAGGATGAATCCGGTTTACTACAGAGTTGGCCGTGATCCTGACGACTTTACTAAAAATCAATTCATACAGGCTACCTTATTTCAATTTTTACCTTACTTTAGTTATAGAATTTCTATAGGATCAAAATAGTAGAACCACCATTAAGTGTATATTAAGCAGCTCACATCCATTCTCGTTTCCCTTTCTTTCCTTTTCGTTGCTTGCGAAAAGCCAGTTGATCTGGATGTTGGTTATGAGGAAAAATTAGTAGTGATTTCTCATTTTAGAAAAGACCTTCCTTTTTATGTCACGGTATCAAAATCACTTGATCCCTTATCTACGGAGCGTGATTTCCCTGAATATTTAGAAAACGCAACCGTTTCGATTTACAATGGAGAAGTATTGTTATGTGAATTGCCATATAGCGAAAGCATAGGTGATGTTTTTCCCTTTGATGGCTATGGTCAAGAAGATTGTGTACCTGAAGAAGGAGTAGAATATACGTTGCGCGTAAGTGCTCCATCTTTGAAGGGTGTTTTTGCTTCAGGTATTATTCCTTCAGAAACAGAGATAACAGCCTTTCACCTTTCTAACTTGGTGAAAACTTTTTTGTCAGACACAACTGCTAAGTTTGAGTTCAATCTTCAATTGAGGCTGGCAGAGACTTCCGAAGAAATAACATATTATTTATTGGATTTCAATTACGAAAGAATTCCCTTTCAAGTAGTTGGTAATGATACATTGAAAGTACGAACAGGAATTTTTGACCCGGTCATTTTAGAAACCTTTGATGAAAGTACACCTATGCTTACCCATTTTGATGAAAAAGTACAAAAGGTGTTATTCGTAAAAAAAGGCAAAGGCCCTTTAGAATTAGACTTCAGTGGGAGAACGTCCAATTCTATCTTTCTAACTATAGACTTATTCGATCAAATATATGCCAACCTTAGAACGGTCTCAGAAGATTATTATAAGTATCATTCTCAATTGAGCAAGCAGAAGTTGCAAAAGGATTCTCTATTCGTCAATCCTGTTGTACTTGCAGATAATGTTGAGAATGGATTCGGTATATTTGCTGGTTATCAATTGACTATAGATTCTGTAGCCGTGATGCCTGAATAAGGGGGTAAAAAATGACCACTAGCCGCCATTTTATTTTTTTTCAGAAATTGGCTGACATCGTTAAACACTATATTCACGTTCTAGAAATAAATCGAAGACTTTAAACTATTGTTGTTGATCATCTACCTTTATATATAACAGCACAAAAAAAAGAGATCGGCAGCATACTAAAATTGGAATATTATGACAACTCTTGAAAAAGTAATCAGCATGGTTAGCTGGGTAGCTGACGTGCCAGATTCTCAAATCTGCGCAACGACCAACATTAAAGATGATCTGAATCTGGATTCCATTGATGTGATGATGCTCATCGTAAAATTGGAAAAATGGTTCGACGTTATTCTTTCCTCAGAAGAAGTAGAAGCCATCGAAACCGTAAAAGATGCTACAGATAGAATTGACCTCAGGATGAGAATAGCGGCTTAGGTATTAATTTATTATTGTGTAAGTCTATCTCGTTTTCAAAACTACTAGTATTTTTTACAGTTTGCCTGTACTGCCCCATTGTCCTTGCTCCATGGTAAAGACAATGGGGTTTCTATTACCTTCCATAATCTACTCCTAAGAATTTCTTCAATTCAATATTGCAACTACGAATAGATCATCCTAATTCAGATATTCTGTTAAATCCCTTTACATGTGAACAATTTATCTACGATTTCTTAAGAATTCCAATTAAATTTTCAAAAAATTAAATTTACCATAACTTAAATTTTGTAAAACATTAGTTGGAATTTAATCTTTTTGGAATGGGATTTTGAAATATTATTTTGCCTTGTGCGCAATAAGACCTAATAATAATCTTCTGTTTTAAAAAATAGTTAAAAAAAAGTCAGCCGACGTAGGGGAGAGGCAAATAATCTGTGTCTATATAAGTGTTCCGGTTGTTGTGAAAGACATATTTCAATAACCGAACAGTCCAAATCAACTCCAATCTAGTTTTAGTCTCGATTTATAACCTTTGGATGCCTGGGGGCGTTCGCTAAAAAAATCTCACGTTATGGATATTACTACAAAATTGACTTTCCTTGAACAATTCCCATTATTTGAAAAACTTCTTCCAGAAGAAAAGCGAATGCTTACTCAAATGGTGGAATTCAACAGATTATCTAAGCATCGTTCAGTCTATTCCCCGGGAGACCGTTCTGATAAGATATTTTTCTTAGTAAAAGGTAGTATCAAGATTAGCGCACAGTATGGAGACGAAAGAGAAGTGATTAAATCAATTCTTCATCCATTGGCTATGTTTGGCGAGCTATGTATCGTAGGAGAGGAAGAAAGAACAGATTCTGCTGCTGCACAAAACGAGGAGATTCAATTCTTTACATTACGCTTGGAGGATTTCAGAAAATTGATGGCTGGTAATTATGCTTTTAGTAATAGTGTACTACAATTGATTGGTAGTAAACTCAGAAGAGCAGAAAACCGCTTGGAGTCACTGATTTTCAAAGATGCCCGTGCAAGAATTATTGATTTCTTGAAAGACTCTGCAAGTACGCAAGGAAGAAGAATTGGGTTGGATGAAATGCTAGTAAAGCACAGTTTGACACAACAAGACATTGCAAACATTACAGGTACTAGCCGCCAAACAGTAACTTCTGTCTTAAATGATTTGAAAAAGTCAAATTTGATTCACTTCACCAGAAGAAGTTTCCTCATAAGAGATATGGCTAGATTAGCTTAAGATATAAAATATAGTTTGATTAAATAACAGAGCTGTTTGCAATCACTCACCAGCTCTGGTTACTAAAAAGAAGTTTTCATTTTGGAAGTTTGGAAAAAGGCTTGTTTCCGTTAATTCGGGAAAAAGCCTTTTCTATTTTTGGTCAGGTCGTATTTGAATTAATAAAGTTGTGAATCCAAGGGTGACAAAAATCATTACTTTTGTTAGTAACTCTTCAGCTCTTCTCTCTCCTTTTTTTCTGATAAGTCGTAAACTTGCGTCTTACAATCCCACAAAATTTCAGGTCATTATCGGCTATTCTGTTCTTTGTATTTCTAATCTTTTATTAGAAGGAAGTACAGTTTTAGTATGAAGTCAAAACGATTAAACGGTCTAATCAATTCAATGGTTGAACGAAACTGCCAACTGCAATTTATTTAGATAGAATCTAAATAAACCAATCCATCAATCATATATTGGTATAAATGGACTCGAATTGTATTTTTGCGCTGACAAAACCATGACACTTTTAACATTTTCTTAATTTGAGAAATTGTGGTTTACTCAAATCAATTAATTATGGTGTATAAAACGCTGATTTACAAGCTTATAGCTTGCTTTGCTCTTTCTCTCTTCTCATTTCAGGTAATGGCGCAAGCAAATCTGGATGCGGGAAAAGCTCTTTTCAAAAACAACTGTGCTTCTTGTCACAACAAGAATATGAAGGACGACCTTACCGGTCCGGCCCTCGGAGGTGTACAGGAACGTTGGGAAGGAAGAGAAGAATTACTCTATTCTTGGATTAGAAACTCACAAGCTGTAATCGCTTCTGGCGACCCTTATGCAGTTGGGCTTTTCGCAGATTGGGGGAATTCCGTGATGACTGCTTTCCCGAATTTGACAGACGAACAGATTGCGACGGTACTGGATTACATCCAAGCTGTGAATGATGGGGTTTATCCTAAACCAGTTCCCGGAGCTATTGTAGATGTTGCCGGTACAGGAGGAGGTAAAGAAGAAGGCTCTAACAGCTTATTATATGTAACCCTCTTTTTGATTCTTGCAATTCTTGCAGTTGTACTAGCTAAGATCATTTCCAACTTGAATCACATGGCTGCTGTAAAAGCAGGTGCCACGCCAGCAGCTCGAAAGAGCATAATGGGTATCCTTACTGGATCAAGTGTCGTTTCCGCAGTGATTTTTGGTTTGGTTGTCATTGGTGGTTACATGACTATTAACAATGCAACGAACCTAGGACGTCAGCAAGGCTATGCTCCTGATCAACCAATCAAATTCTCTCACGCTACTCACGCAGGTTTACAAAAGATAGATTGTCAGTACTGCCACGATGGTGCTCGTCGATCTAAGCACTCTGTTATCCCTGCTGCTAATACTTGTATGAATTGCCACAAAGCAATCAAGAAAGGTTCTAAGTACGGTACCGCTGAATTGACTAAGATTTATGCTTCTGTAGGTTACGATCCTACAAATGATTCTTACATCGAGCAAAGTAAGTATATGGCAATGGATGATGAAGATATTGCTAAGATGTACAAGACTTGGATTTCTGATAATTTCAAGAAAGATAATGAAGAGAAGTTCGAAGGCGCTAAGTTAGAATCTAAAGCTACTGCCGCCGCTGATGATCAGTGGAAAGACATCGTGGAGTCATTGACTGATGAAACAACTGGTGATGATAAAGTACAGGGGCCAATCGAATGGGTTCGCATTCACAACTTACCAGACCATGTTTACTTCAATCACGCACAGCACGTAACAGTCGGTAAAATTGAATGTCAGCAGTGTCACGGACCTGTAGAGGAAATGGAAATTATGGCGCAACACTCTCCTCTATCAATGGGCTGGTGTATTAACTGCCACAGAGAAACAGAGGTGCAATTCGCTGGTAATGAATACTATAACTCTTATGAGAATTACCATAATGAAATAAAAGCGGGTGATCGAAATAAGGTGACCGTAGAAGATATCGGAGGTCTGGAATGTCAGAAATGCCATTACTAAACTTCTAAGTTTAATCATTGGCGATAGCAGCCAAAATAGATTTAACGAAATAACAATACTTTTTCAAGTTAGCTTTTAACACTACATATAAAAAGATGAAGAAAGAAAATCAAAACGTTTGGACCGGGATCGAAGACAAAACAGGAGATGCAGAACTTCTGGAATCCGGCAAACAAGAATTCTTCGAACTTCCTTTAGCGGAATCATTAACCAATGAAAAATCAGTTGACGTTCCTGCCAGCCGTAGAGACTTTCTAAAGTATCTCGGTTTTGGTCTAGGTGCTGCTACTGTAGCCGCTTGTGATACTCCTATAAAAAAGGCACTTCCTTACGTCGTCAAACCTGACGAAATCGTACCTGGTGTTGCTACCTACTATGCTTCCAGTTTTGTAAACGGAGGTGACTACTGTTCTATCTTGGTGAAAACCAGAGAGGGTAGACCAATCAAAATAGAAGGTAACGCGATGTCTCCAATTACTAAAGGAGGAACTAGTGCACGTACTCAGGCTGCTGTCCTTAGTCTATATGATACCAATCGTTTCCAAAACCCTGGTTCAGTAGCTGACGGAGCAATCACAGAAATGGAGTGGAGTGCAATGGACAAGGAGATCATGGCTAAGTTGAACACAGGAGGAAATATCCGTATCGTAACGAATACGGTAATGAGTCCTTCTACGAAGCAAGTCTTCAAAGCATTCACGGACAAATACCCAAATGCGAAGGTTGTTTCTTATGACCCTGTTTCCAGTTCTGCTATGCTGGATGCTAACGAATCTAACTTCGGTTTGAGAATGGTACCTGGTTACCGTTTCGATAAAGCGGATGTGATTGTTAGTTTCAATGCAGACTTCCTTGGAACCTGGGTTTCTCCAATCGAATTTGCCAGACAATATGCCGAAGGGCGTAAAATAAAAGATGTAAAGAAAGCTAAGATGTCTCGCCACATTCAAGTAGAATCTGGTATGACAATGACGGGCTCTAACTCAGATAACAGAATTTTGGTCAGACCTTCTGAACAAGGTGCTGCTATTGCTGCTTTGCATGATGCTATTGCTTCCAAAATGGGAAGAGCTGCTGCTGGCGGACCAAAAGTAAATTCAAGAGCTGCTGGTCAATTAGCAAAAGTTGCTAACGAACTGATCGCAGCTAAAGGAAAATCTTTAGTTGTTTGCGGTAATAATAACGTAGGAGAGCACATGCTCATAAACAGCATCAACGAAATGTTGGGCAACTACGGAAACACCCTCAGCTTTGGTGATGCTTCTATGCAAAGACAAGGATCTGATGCAGATATTCAAAACCTAATTAAGGAAATGGATGGTGGAAGAGTAGATGCAGTTATCCTTTATGGCGCTAATCCTGCTTTCGACTTACCAAATGCTGCTCAGTTTGCTACCGCTTTCGCAAAAGTAAAAACAAAAATATCTACGGCACTTTTGATGAATGAGACGACAGCGCTCTGTGATTACATCGCTCCAGATCACCACTTGTTGGAATCTTGGGGAGATGCACAACCAAAGCGTGGTCACTACAGCATCATTCAGCCAACCATCCAACCTTTATTCAATACCAGACAAACACAGGAGAGTTTACTAACCTGGGCTGGTGGTGCAGGCATGGATAGCAAAGCAGACAGTCCTTACTACGAATACCTAAGAGGCTTCTGGAAAGAATACCTGTTTCCACAAAATGGAAAATTCGCTTCTTTCCGCTCTTTCTGGGACAGTGCTTTACACGATGGTGTAGCTATGATTTCAGCAAGCGAATTAGCACCTGTCTTTAATGGCGATGCTAGATCAGCTGCTGCTAAATTAGAGAAACC
>JBGCDT010000410.1:0-3024 GCA_045105695.1 Saprospiraceae bacterium
GGCCAAGGTCATCAGCGGCTTGAAGAATACGCTTGTGAAACATAAACCTATCGTCGCTTTGGAATATCTTTCTGACGAACGAACGAACTCGGCACATGCAGTAGCCGCTCGGCAGTTGTTTGATCTAGGTTATAAAGCTTATTTTATAACGGCAAGTGGCGACTTGAAACTAACGAAAGATATTGCTGAGGATATGCGGATTGGGAATGTGGAATCTGATAATATTATTTTTCAATGTACCTAGTTTACAGCTCTAGGAGGTTTTTTCACCAAAATATTTTATCGTTACGGCGCTAAGGTTTTCAATGTGTATTTCTAAAAGTATCGCTACTTTGCGCCGTTGCGGTGAGTCCTCTAAACTAAAAAACCCAGATTAAAACCATTACGATTCTAATCTGAGTTTTAAGATTTGTAGCGTGAGAGTGACTTGAACACTCGACCTCAGCATTATGAATGCTGCGCTCTAACCAGCTGAGCTACCACGCCTTATTTGTACCCTCTTTAGGGCTTTTCGCCAAAGCGACTGCAAATATAAACCTTTTTCTATTTTTTAGCTAATCGAACTTGAATATTTCTATCAGAAAAAATAATTGACTTTAGAGCCTCTTATTCTTCAATAGATTTCTTTAAAATAAGGGACAAATCAACTTAGCTCTCTGTCCATCTATCTTCCTGCTAATACCTATATAAACAAATCCCTCTGCCCTACGGTTATATGTCCTAACAAATAAATCATCATGTCAAAAGCTATTGTCATAGGATCGGGGATTGCAGGCATTGCCACTGCTTTACGATTAAACCACAAAGGGTATGACGTTTCCGTATTTGAGGCGAATGATTATCCTGGTGGTAAACTGACTGCTTTTGAGTTGAATGGCTATCGTTTTGACGCAGGGCCTTCTTTGTTTACTATGCCTTGGTTGGTTGATGAGCTGTTTGAGTTGTATGACTTGGATCCAAAGGAGCATTTCAACTATAAATCAAAAGAGGTCATTTGCAATTATTTTTGGGAAGATGGAACTACCTTTTCCGTAAAAGCGGATACTAAAAAATTCGTAAAGGAAGCTGCTGCTAAATTCGATGTTTCCGAAACTCGCCTTCAGAAATACTTGGACAACAGCGAACGTAAGTATACTGTTACATCTGGTGTGTTTTTAGAAAAGTCCTTGCATCGTTGGCAAACATACCTGAGTATAGACACTTTGAAATCCATTATGAAAATGTCTACACTTTCCATCAATTCGACTTTGAATGAAGTAAATGAGCAGTATTTTTCCAGTCCTCATTTAGTACAGCTTTTTAATCGCTACGCAACTTACAATGGTTCTTCCCCTTACAAAACGCCAGGTATCATGTCGCTGATTCCTCATCTGGAAATGAATCAGGGAACTTACTTTCCAAAGAAAGGAATGCACGATATCACCATGAGTTTGTTCCAACTCGCAAAGGACAAGGGAATAAAATTTCATTTCAACAGCCCTGTTTTAAACATCAATCACAGCAATGGAAAAGCCACGGGGATCACGACCCTACAAGACACTTACATGGCTGACTTAGTGATATCCAACATGGATATTTTTTCTACTTATGAACGTTTGTTAAAAAACACAAAGAAACCAAAACGAGTTCTCAGCCAGGAACGCTCTAGTTCTGCCTTGATTTTTTACTGGGGCATCAATCGTAAATTTCCAGAATTGGATTTACATAATATTTTGTTTAGTAAAAACTACAAAGAAGAGTTTGACCACATCTTTGAGCAAAAAACATTATTCGATGACCCGACCATTTATATAAACATTTCTGCAAAAGACAATCCCAAGGACGCACCTGCTGGAAAAGAAAACTGGTTCGTGATGATTAATACACCAGGGGATTTTGGACAAGACTGGGAACAGCTAAAAAAAGAAGCTAAGCAAAATATTCTCAAAAAAATAAGTCGATTATTAAAGATAGATATTGAACCGCTGATTGAGGAGGAAGCCATTTTAGATCCAGTGACCATTGAATCGAAAACCAGTTCGCACAGAGGTTCGCTTTATGGCGCTTCCAGTAATTCTAAGTTTGCTGCATTTTTGAGACATCCGAATTTTTCCAGTCAGCTAAAAAACCTGTACTTCTGCGGCGGTTCCGTGCATCCAGGCGGAGGTATTCCTTTGTGCTTGCTTAGTGCAAAAATTGTCAATGATTTAATTCCTGCGGCATGAGTCAGATAGCATTTCTAAAACAGTCTTTACAGACTCGGCAATCTCTTTCCATTTTTCTAATTTGGTTGTTTCACATCTCTGCGATAGTTGGAATTTCCATTGGCTACGAAGAATGGTTTATGTCAAAAACGCCTTTGAATCTGACAGCTGTTTTTCTACTATTGCTTTGGAGTTTTGAATCGAAGCCACTGCGCTTTTGGCTGGGCTTGGCCTTTTTCTTTTGCGGAGGTATGTTGTTAGAATGGGTGGGTGTACACTATGGATTTCTTTTTGGGACTTATGAATATGGTAGTAATCTCGGACCAAAGCTGGATGGCATTCCTTACTTGATAGGAGTCAACTGGGCAGTGCTTACACTCGCCACAGGAGTAATGGCTTCGGCTATCACAAATAATTTTATACTACGCAGTTTGCTAGGCGCAGGACTGATGGTTTTCTTAGATTTATTGTTAGAATTTGCTGCGCCGGTTTTTGACTTTTGGACTTTTACTGGCGGTCTAGCTCCTTTTCAGAATTATGTGGCTTGGTTCGGATTTTCCTTGCTATTCCATTTAGTCTATCAATCATTGCGACTGGAAGGAGACACCAAGTTTGCCTTTCATCTCTACGCTGTTCATCTCGTTTTCTTTGGCTATTTCTATGTCTGGTACTACTAATACATACGATTACGCAATTATTGGAGCTGGCTGTGCTGGTATTCATTTGGCCTTGGCTATGATGAAGGATTCTTTCTTTGCAGATAAGCAAATCCTAGTTTTAGAAAAAGAAGCTAAGAATACCAACGACCGAACTTGGTGCTTCTGGGAAGAGGGCGATGGTA
>JBGCDT010000411.1:0-4847 GCA_045105695.1 Saprospiraceae bacterium
TTCGGTTGCCGCTACATTGGCATCAATCGTATTCCAAGAACTTCCACCATCTGTGCTGTATTCCACTGAGAAAGTGCTGGTATTGTTTGTCTCCGCATCCCACTGAATAGCGACTACATCTGAAAAACTGAGCTGTTCTCCACCCATTGGATTTGTCAAAACAACATCATCTGTTACAAATTCATAAACCACATAGTATTCCTGAGGACCACTTGGTACTTCTGTACCTGCAACAGAAATCGTATAACTTCCAGCAGCAGGATTATCTATCGTTACTTGTTCGATGTTGTTCAAAGTATCTATACTTCGAGTTGCAAGATTCGCAACCTGTGCTGGATCGTGATTCAATACCCAAGGCAAGTAATCAGTCCCAGAAGAATTAGAAAGCACTAAATCCAGATCATTGATCAAGGCTTTTGCCGGATTAGGCTCGGCCTCTTTATCATGCCAATACAACATTACTTTTACTTGCTTTGTATTTGCGGGTACAGTAATGTTATGTGAAGTAGAACCTCCATTTGAAATGTTATTTGTAAAATGCCTTCCCTCTATAATAGTCTCCACTGCTCGACGCGCATTTATCAATCCGAAACCATAAGTATAATCTGGTCCGGCATTACCAAGGTCATCAGCTGTGTTGCAAGCGATGGCCTTCATCAAAGCCCCACTTGGATTCGATCCTCCGTTTTGAGTTTTATAACTTTCGTACAACAGCGCCATCGTTCCTGTGACTGCAGGAGCAGCCATTGATGTTCCAGTTTTAGTTGTATAATCAAAATTTCTACTGGTGGATGTTACAGAAGTACCGATACCGCAAATCTCAGGCTTCAATCGCCCATCACTAGCGGGTCCTCTACTGGAGTTACTTTTTATGGTTCGAGTATCTGTTACATTTCCTACAGTCAATACATTCTTAGCTGATTGATAATATTTTAGCAATGTAAAATAACTCGTTGGATAAGGAGAACAGGTTTGTGCTCCACTATTTCCAGCAGCAAAGATGTGCAGCATTTCCGGAAACTGACGCAGCTGAATATCCAGCGTTTGACTAGTATAATTATAGGTACCGTTTGAAGTACAATTGAAACTAGTACCGTAAGAATTATTAGTCAGTACCATATTATCATTGTAGAAATAATCATTAGCATAGTACCAAATCAAACTTGTTTTCTGAATTAACAAAGTTGCTTCAGAAGCCATTCCTCTATTCTCCGCATCAATGATTCCACCACCACCGATGATACCAGCTACGTGATCTCCATGATCTCCAAAAGAACTATAAGTCCCATTGGCGTAGTTGATGACTCTATCTTGAAAATCGAGGTGGTCACCAAGTTCGCCACCATCTCCGACACCAACGACAACGCCATTTCCATTCAAGCCATAACCATTAGCTGCATTTGCATATGTTACTTTTTGTAAGGAACGAACTTCGTTGTTGAGCAGCTCTACTGGTGGAGTAACTACATCAATAAAGGAAATCATCGGTTCTTCAGAAAGCAAGTCTACATCGGTAGGTTCCATCAGAACAGTGAAGATATTTCCATGTCCGTAATTGTCTTCCATTACTTCGATGTCATATTTCTCCAAAAGGAAATGATACCGCTCTTTGGAAAACCCAGGATGGAAATTGATGGCAATCTTTACGCGACTATCTGCTGCGATGGCATGCGACGGGTACATATTGTTACGAACCACAGGTGCTAGCTTCTGTTCCTTCTTTGTAGGTGCAAAAGCTACGATACCAAATTTGCTAAGTCGTTCTTTTTTGACATTGCTTGGAAAGGCAAAAAGGTAAGTCTTGTCATTCGAATAAGACAATAGTTTAAAACCACTGGCTTTCAACTCCGCGAGTTTTTGCTCATCAGGAATTTGATTAAACTGGAAGTAAGCTAAGCTGCCTTCTTCTAATTTCTCGAAATTTGTGTGTTGGGAATCTTGTTTAAATTTGACGATCTCTTGTAAATCAACAGCTTTCCCTGCTGCTTGATTTGATTGTCCAAATACTGTTGGTGGGGTTACAATAAAGGGCACAAAGAGGGCCAGCCACGTTAGGAGCCTTCTCATAGGTAAATATGTTTTAAAGGTTAAAATTCGTGGGGGAATTTTAAAGTCTTTATATGCCGTCAAAGTATAAGTCTATCTCATTGAAAAGGATAAAATCAATGGGGACAGCCTTAGTTACTGTGACTTTTTCAGGAAAGGTTTGTTAGTTGATTTGAGCGATTCGATGAAGAGTGTTAAGCATCGAAAACAGAAACTCAAATTTTCAAGGGGAGTAAAAATTGTCGTTGTTATTTCTGTTTAGACAATTTGTATGCCGTTCTAATTTTTGTTTTACGAACTGTTTTATAGTGTATTGATTTGTAGCGTTTTGTGGGAGCAATCTATTAGATGGTGAGAGGGCTTTATTCTTAATGATTAAAAAAAGTAATCATTCAAAAGGGTTTGCTAAATCTGGATTATTCATAAACCCCTCGTCCGAGAATGTTTTGATGTAAGCGATTAAAGCATCCTTTTCTTCGATAGTGAGTGTGAAAGGCTTTATATCTGTATCAGTACCAATAGCTTGGAATCCACCAACTGCATAATGGTCAATAACCTCTTCTAAGGTGTTGAAAGAACCATTGTGCATGTAAGGAGCGGAGTGTTCAATATTACGTAAAGTAGGGACTCGGAATTTACCATTATCTGAAAGATTACCAGTTACTAATCCACGGCCCTTGTCTTCATAGTCTTCATAATCAGCTGCAGGTTGGAACCCATTATTCTTATACTCATTCGTTGTAATCAAAGCTCCTTTATGGCAATGAGAGCAGCCAGGATGATTGTCAGTTTCATCAAAAAAAAGTTTCTCCCCATCCGATTCCTGCTCTGTAAAAAACTCTCCTGGAGTTGGTCTATTCACAATATCGTAACGAGACTCTCCACTACTCACCATGATCCGTTCAAACTGAGCAATTGCTTTAGCAGCCATCTCTTTTGAAATATCATTAATGCCTTCTATACCGAATGCTTTACGGAACATTACTGGATAAGTAGAATGGACTTTGAGCTTATCAATAATATTTGGCCAAGTATTATGTAACTCAATAGGGTCTTCAACTGGCAACAGCGCTTGCTCTTCTAGAGTAGTTGATCTACCATCCCAAAACAAACCTGTATAATAAAAACCTACATTGAGTAAAGACATAGACGATCTTTTACCAGTGAGACCATCAATACCTTCGCTAACTGGTTTTCCATCTGTAAAACTCATTTCTGGTAAGTGGCAAGTGCTACAAGACATGGTGCTGTCTCCAGATAGAATTGGGTCATAAAAGAGATGACGCCCCAAATTCACGCCGTCAATCGTCAATGGGTTGTCTACAGGTATTTCCATTTCTGAAAATCCTTTAGGTACTATTAAATTGTAGGGCTGAGGATTATAGGCGATATCCGTAAGTTCAATAAGGTCATTGTCCTCATTAGAAGAATCACCACCTTTGGCAATCTCATCATCGCTATTGCAAGCCAATAGAAAGAAAAAACCCAGGAAGAATAGATAATACTTTAAGCTATTGGTCACTTAAATTTTGTTATTGAAAATGTTGTTTGTTTTTTATAAAAGTAATAAACATTTAGCAATAACGGAATCCTTATTCAAATGGATTTGCTAAATCAGGATTATCAAGAAATGCCTGATCTGAAAACGTTTTGATAAAAGCAATGAGCGCTTCCTTCTCCTCGTCTGTTATGGGGAAAGGAGTCAACAATGTGTTGGTTCCTATTGCTTCGAAACCTCCGGCAGCATAATGATCAATAACTTCTTCTAAAGTAGAAAAGGAACCATCATGCATATAAGGAGCTGTGTATTCAATATTACGTAATGTAGGCACTCGAAATTTACCGTTGTCAACTAAATTCCCAGTCACTAGACCATGACCTTTATCTTCATAATCCTCATAAGAAGATGCATCTTGAAAACCGTTATTCTGATACTCATTAGTAGTAAGCAATGCTCCAGTGTGGCAGTGAGAACAACCTGGGTGTTCATCGGTTTCATCAAAATATAGATCGCGCCCTTGCAGTTCTTGTTCTGTATAAAACATACCTGGTGTTGCGCTTTCGACTAAATCGTAACGTGATTTTCCGCTACTAATCATAATGCGCTCGAATTGAGCAATAGCTTTGGCTGCTAGCTCTTTAGTTATCTCATCAGGAGATTCTATTCCAAATGCTTTTCTGAACATCGAAGGATAGGAAGAATGTGCTTTGAATTTCTCTATGACATTAGGCCAGGTGGTATGTAATTCTATCGGATCCTCTACTGGAAGTAATGCCTGCTCTTCCAAAGTAGTTGATCGACCGTCCCAAAAAAGCCCTGTGTAGTAAAACCCTACGTTGAGCAAAGACATCGAAGAACGCTTCCCAGCTATACCATCAATCCCTGGGCTCACCGCAAGGTTATCTGTAAAACTCATACTTTGCATATGACAAGTGCTACAAGACATCGTACTATCAGCGGATAGAATAGGATCATAAAAGAGATGCCGCCCCAGTTCCACGCCATCGACAGTCAGTGCATTATCTACAGGGACCTCCATAGGAGGAAAGTTTGCTGGTATTTCTAAATTGTAGGGCTGTGGGTTGTACTCGATGTCTGTCAAATTTACTTCGCTACAATCCTCTGTCAACGGATCACAGTCCGTATTGACATCTTCGTCATCGCTGTTGCAAGCCAGCATTAGGAATATAATCAGTGGGCAGATATAGAGTAATTTTTTCATCTTTTTAGTTTGTATCCAGAATCAGGATATTCCTTGCAAATTTAGAGCATAAAGAGCGTATGCTTTAGCTTAGAACTG